>JAUYKQ010000031.1 GCA_030699905.1 bacterium | reverse complement strand
CGCTATCGGTTTGGCTGCCAATCAGTGCCACAAGCATTTCATTGGCAATGCGAAAATTTTGCTCCCGTATTCGCACGCCGGCCTTTTTGATTGCATCTATTGTCTCCCGATGAATCTCATCCATTTCTTGTTCGTAAAGTTTGTATATCTCACAAAGCGTTCCTGATTCCTTAAACCAATCTTTTATTGTTTGCTCGGTAAACCCCGCTTTTCTACTTTTTTCAAACTGGCTATTCAAAATCTCAGCGATATCCTGATACGGATTGCCTTTATATTTCAGTTCCAGCGCTTTCTTGTGATATTCGGTTAGATGTTTGAGTTTGGGCATGAAAAGTTGGATTAAGTAGAAATCTACTTATTGAATTTACCCAGAATAAGATCGCGAATTGCGCGAGCTGCCTGAAGTTTTACGCCCTCGTTTTTGCTTGCCAAAAGTTCTATGAGCGTATCTACCGCCTTGGGAAATGCTTTGTGCATCTTCTCAAGTGCAATTTTTATATCTTCGTTATTTTGATCTTTGTTGCTTTCCATTATTGTTTTATTGTTCAGTAATATGTGGGGTAGTATGTGCAGAGTAGTCAATGTAGTGCTCTATGATATAGCTTGCGGCTTTTCCCATTACTTGTTTTAGGATTATCCGCATACAAGTTTGTTGGTTTTCCACACGCTTGTTTGGTGAATCTCACCTTTAGCGCGGCTCAATCCACTTATCCCAATCGTTGTTGAACTTGTCCCAATTGATCCGATAATTAACTTTCCGAGGGATGCCTTTGTAGATTTCTTCGAGATAGCCGCGTTTTTTTAGTTCTCCTCTTGCTCCTTCCTGTTCATATCGGCTCAACCCGGTTTCTTCTTGAATCTCGCGTTGAGTTTTGAAAATCCAGCGTGTCTCTTTATCCATTTGTTTTCCTTCCCAGTAAATAAATTGGCACAGGAAAATCGCGGCCTTTACTGAGCCGGCAAATTTAGATAGTTTCGGGTAATACGCAATAGGCCTCCCGACTTCGCGGAGACAATCACTGAGCTTCATGGCTAGATTTTTTCTTTAATCTCCACGCGCCCAAAAACAGGGTCGCTATAAACGGCCTGATACAAACGCACTAAACGATTTGCTTTATCGCCTGCTTCTTCGTCAGTCAGCTCTATGTTGTAGCTTTTCTTGTAGACGCGCTTAAACTCCTCAATAGCTTTTTTCGGTAGCACAGATTCTGCATGGAATTGTCCGATCCCCAGACCCCAAGCGGATCGGCACTTTGGCCTGTTAAACAAAACAGGCTCGCAAACACAACCAAAGAAAAATCCAATAAATGGAAAATCGTTCAGTTGCGCTTGCGAGCCCGCAGACTCGGAAGTACGATTCACGCCTACCCCGCAGAGTAGGAAATATTCAATCTCTCAACACTTTAATTTTAGCAAACGAGGAAGGCGCGTCAATGTACTGGTTCACGTGATATGATACACCCAGCTCTTGAAAAATATGAAAGGAAAGTATAATGGATGCCGTATGACAATCTACGGCACAATTCTACCTGGAGCAGCCTCTATCGCCCGTTCGGCTGCTCTGGTTAATTCGCTAACTGAACGGGCAAAATATAAGATAAAGGTCTTGGATTGGCACAGATCTCACGGAAACAACAACGCTCTGACTGCCAGACACTTTGGCTTAGGACGTATGACTTTGTATCGCTGGATTAAAAAGTTTAAACGTTCCGGAGTGATAGGGCTGAACGAAGAATCTAAAAGACCAAAACGTCTAAGGCAGCCTACCGTCTCTTGGAATACTGTTATCCGGATAGTCCAATTAAGAAAGCTTTATCCGGCCTGGTCAAAATACAAACTTAGGGCACTGGTAATGAAAGAAGGAATTCAGGTTTCAGCCAGCACGGTGGGAAGGATTTTAAAAAGACGGGGGCTGATTAACAAAAAAATATCCAGCAAAAGGAGGAAGGCCGCTCTCCGTCCCAAGGCCAGGTTTCCCCACGGATTACGAATATCTGAACCCGGAGACATGATCCAAATGGACACTAAACATATCATGCTACCTGGTGGGAAAAAGTTTTACCAATTTACGGCGATTGATGTTTTAGGCAAAAGAAAAGTAATGAGGGTCTACCCTTCCGAGTCGTCCCGAAACGGAGCTAAATTTATTGAAGAATGCCTGCTGGGATTTCCTTTTCCTATCAAGGCGATCCAGACGGACAATGGCGCTCCCTTTCAGAAAGAATTTGATAAGTTCTGCCAAGCCAAAGGCATTCCCCACTATTTTATCTATCCCAGATCGCCTAAGCAGAATAGCTACGTGGAGATTTCCCACGAAGCCGACCAGAGAGAGTTTTACCAGCAAGGCAATGTCTGTTCTATCTTAGGGGTGATGCAGAGAAAGATCAAAGAGTGGGAAGATATCTGGAACAATGTCCGACCCCACCAAGCCCTGGATTATCTGACCCCGTCCGAATACCTTTTTAAGGTCCAAAATAGTCGAATTTCAACGAAAGATATTATTATTTTACAAACCTAACGAGTGTATCATATGTATCTGAACCTAGACAGTCAACCACACCACATGTGCATAACTTTATCAAGTTGATAAAATTACATCCCAAGATCATTTATCAGCTTTTGCTTATTTTCGTAATTTGAAATCAAACCTTTTGTAGCCTTGTTTTTCCTGAATTGAGATACGGTGTCAATAAAATTGTCTGCAATTTTTACTTTTAATTGGAGGAAGTTTCTATAATAACCGTCAACATTGTTTTTAAGAATTACTTCAAAAAAGTTTTTTATTGATTCGCCTTCGTAGTATTCATCGGTTATTTTTTCTGTGAATTCTTTATTCATAAATTGAAATTGATTGTTGTACTTCAGTCCGGCAAGCAGCTCCTCGTTAGATTTAGCGGCGTCAATTATTTTTTTGCCATTTTCTGGAAGATATATCTTATAGGTATTTAACCCCATGATAGACAACCCTTTGAATACTGGAAATAGGATCCCGGAAATCTTTTTGGCAACAATTACCGGGAATCTCTTTTGCTCTTGCGAAGATTTTAGAAATGAAAATAATTCAGTGTTAGGGAGTATCCATCCTCCGTTTTTTATCAAGCAGGTCACGGGGATCGTGTTTAGCTCTCCCTCAATAACAAAGGGTTCTTTTGAGGCTACTTTTATTTTCTGTAGGTAATTACCAAAAAGATTTGTAAGTAAATTTTGGGTTTCGGGCGCGTTGATATTTTTCTCAATATGTTTTTCCGCAGTTTTTTTCTGTGTTTTCAACTTTTTAATTTCTGGAATGTTTTCAAAGGGCGAATGCGCAAAGGGGCCTTTGTTTGAGAGCAATCGAAATAAGTCGGGCTCAATACGAAGATTGCCGGGCCCGGTTTCGCCCAGCAAATATTCCACTTCGTTTCTCACCAGCACTTTTTTGCTAGAAACCAGATTTTGGAGTCGATGATTAAAATAAAGCTCGACTTCTTCTCGCGATAGGGAGGAGATAGGCTGTTTATTGAGCTTCTTTTGTATTTCTTTGAGTTTATTTCGCATAAGACATGAAGTCCTATAATATTATAGGACTTAAAAATTTAAGTAAATAGACATGCTTTATAATATTATAAAGCAGCTATCATTTCTCTATTTTACATGCCGATAGTTGCATAGAATACTGGTCTTATGGTAGTATATGAACTGGAGATGACCTTTAAGGTTATTTCCAGTATAAATATGGACAAAAAACCTACAAAAGGCGAATACTTGGATATTTTATTAAGGTCTCCTAAAACCGTTTTTTCAACCAAAGACGCGGCTTTATTGTGGGCCGAAGAGAGAGAAAGCACGGTCAGCGCCAGATTAAACAAGTATGTTAAGGCCGGAAAGTTGATTAGAGTTCGTCGCGGTGTATACGCAAAAGATAAAAATTACGATAAGTTTGAATTGGCGACCATAATCTATACACCCTCGTATATCAGCTTTGAAACCGTCTTGACTCGTGCCGGAATTAATTTTCAATACTACGGCAATATTTTTGTTGCATCCTATGTTAATAGAGAGATAGATATAAATGGTCAAAAAGTTACATTTGTACGAATGAAGAATTATGTTTTATCAAATACTGCCGGCATTGAGCACAAAGCGGGCTTCGCTATTGCCACAAAAGAGAGAGCTTTTTTGGACAGAATCTATGTGAGCAAGGACTATCACTTTGATCGCTTGGACCCCTTGGATTGGGATAAGGTTTTTGAGATTTTACCTATTTATAACAATAAGAGAATGACAAAGAAGGTCAGCGAATACTTTTCCGCCGAAGGCGGATCCGCCTCTGGCGGAAAGGCAAACAAAGCATAATTCTATGACTCTCGACACATCAATACATAAAAATATACAGCTCCAGATTCTCAAAGAAATTTATACCGATACCACGATTTCTTCGCACCTTGGTTTTAAGGGCGGCACAGCAGCTCTTATGTTTTATGATTTAAATCGTTTTTCGGTTGATCTTGACTTTGACCTCTTGGATCAGAGCGATGAAGCAAAAGAAAAAGAAATATTCGAAAAGATTTTGAAAATTGCTCAGGGTTACGGAGAAATACGGGAATCGCGGATTAAGCGTTACAACTTGCTCATTATTTTTTCATACGATCCGAAAGCTCAAAATGTAAAAATCGAAGTAAATCGCAGAGAGTTTGGTTCTCGCTATGAACTCAAGACCTTGCTCGGTATTTCTATGCTTGTCATGGTTCGCGAAGATATGTTTGCTAATAAGATTATGGCAATGTACGAACGGGTTGGCAAAACAAGCCGGGATGTTTTCGATGTGTACTTTTTTACCAAAAACAACTGGCCGATTAATCGAGATATAGTGGAGCAGCGTGCAAAATTGTCGTTTAAGGAAGTGTTGGTAAAAAGTATTGAGTTGCTCGAAAAAATGGACAATCGCCATATTCTCGACGGCCTTGGCGAGTTTTTGACCGAGAGCCAAAAGGATTGGGCACGAGCAAAACTCCGCACAGAAACAATCTTTTTATTAAAGGCGCGTTTAGAAAGCGAAAAGTAGAAACCAAAGATGAAATATGAAAATTAAGGATTTACCAAAAATTGAACGCCCAAGGGAAAAGCTTATCGCAAAAGGAGCCGAGAATCTTAAGGACTCGGAACTTTTGGCTATTCTACTGCGGACCGGCAAAACCGGAAAAAATGTTATTGAGATCGCTTCGCAGATTTTGACCAAGCATTCCAAGAAGCGACTTTTACAGATGACCTACGAGGATTTAATAAAAATCAGTGGAATTGATTCCGCCAAGGCCACAATGCTTCTCGCCGCTTTCGAGCTTTCAAAACGCGCGATGGAGGTTAACGATACGAACTTGCCGACTATTTCCACCCCCAAAGATGTTGTGGCTCAATTAACCGAACTGCGCCACAACAAAAGAGAGCACTTCGTTGCTCTATATCTCAATGCCAGAAATCAGCTGGTTCATAAAGAAATAATTTCAATGGGAACACTAAATGCGAATCTTGTTCATCCTCGGGAAGTGTTTGAACCGGCCCTTAAACATTCAGCCGCCGGCATCATGGTTGCGCACAACCATCCATCCGGTGATCCAAAACCGTCAGAAGATGACATGGAAATCACGAAAAGATTAGCGGAAGCCGG
The DNA here is from genome assembly GCA_030699905.1 of bacterium. Lineage (NCBI taxonomy): Bacteria > bacterium. Next base: position 12,071 of record JAUYKQ010000031.1, on the reverse strand, counting down.
CAAAATGATGGGCATCGAACTTTTGGATCATGTTATTATTGCAGCAAATAGCCACTTTAGTTTTAAGGATGAGAAACTTTTGTAAATCAAAAAGTCATGAATACTAATATAAAAGATTTGGAAAATAGATTGTGGGAAGCGGCGGATCATATGCGCGCCAATTCTCCGTTGCGGCTTAATGAATTTGCCGAGCCGGTTTTGGGTTTAATTTTCCTCAAGTTTGCAGGTGTAAAACACGCAAAAGCTGCAGAAGAAATAACTGAGGAGAGAAAAGGTAAAGCCAAAAAGCTTGGCGGGGCTTCGGTTTCGCGCGAACGACCGATTTCTTCCGCGGATTATCACGCGCGCGGTACGCTCTTTGTTCCAGAAAAAGCTCGGTTTTCATATCTCATAGAATTGTCAGAGGGAACGGATATGGGCAGAGCCGTAAATGACGCGATGAAAGAGATTGAAGCGGAAAATAAGGAGCTTGCTGGCATTCTTCCGAAAACATTTCAAAAACTGGACAATCGTTCTATCATCGCGCTTCTCAAAAACTTCAATCAAATTCCGGACGATATTGAAGGAGATGCGTTCGGTAGAATTTATGAATACTTCCTCGGTAAGTTCGCGCTTGCGGATGGCTCGCGCGGAGGCGAATTTTTCACACCGACAAGTATTGTCAAACTTATCGTTGAGATCATTGAACCGTATCAGGGCAGGATTTACGATCCGGCTTGCGGTTCCGGCGGTATGTTTGTGCAGTCACACGAGTTCGTAAAACGGCATTTGGAAAACGGAAAGAAGTTAAGAGCTTCGCGTGAGATTGCGATTTACGGTCAAGAGAAAACAGACCAAACGGTTCGCATCGCAAAAATGAACCTTGCTATTCACGGCCTTTCCGGAGACATCCGCGAAGGTAATACCTATTACGAGGATCGCCACAAAAGTTTAGGAAAATTTGATTTCACAATGGCAAATCCTCCGTTCAATGTGAGCGGGATTGATAAGGAGCGTATCAAAGACGATCCGCGATTTTCGTATGGCATACCGAGAGCGGACAACGGCAATTATCTCTGGATTCAAATCTTTCTAAATTCGTTAAACGATAAAGGACGCGCTGGGTTTGTTATGTCTAATGCGGCAGGTGATGTAGGGCATAGTGAGAAAGAAATCCGCCAAAAATTAATTGAAGATGGAATTGTGGATGTGATGGTCGCTGTTGGTCCGAATATGTTCTATAATGTCGTGCTTTCAGTAACGCTTTGGTTTTTGGACAGAGGTAAAAGGAAAACGGAGCGCAAAAACAAAGTTCTCTTTATTGACGCCCGCAATATCTACCGGCAAATAGACCGGGCGCATCGCGATTGGACCGATGAGCAGATAGAACAAATCGCAAGCATTGTAAGAAGCTACCGCAATGAGAATGGGAAAAAGTACAAAGATGTAAAAGGGCTTTGCCGAGTGGCGACGATAGAAGAAGTGAAAAAAGCCGGTTATTCGCTTAACCCGGGCCGCTATGTTGGCGTTACCGACAATGGAAATGGAGACGATAGAAACTTTGGAGAAAAAATCGAAAAGCTTCACAGCGAGCTTAAAGGATTAACCGATGAAGCGCACAAACTGGAGAAGAACATTTTTGAGAATTTGAAGAAATTGAATATATGAGTACACGACAAATTCAAAAATTACTTACGGACGCGGTTGATGCCTTCTTGCACTTCGATAAGGAGTTGTTAACAAATGACGCTCACGAACAAGCGATTGCTCACAGGATTGCGAGTTACATTGAGAAGAACAACGCACGAGGATACGCAGTTGATTGCGAATATAATAAGCGAGCAGAAGACGCTAAAAGATGGCGTGGAAAAATCTTTAGGCCGGATATTATCGTTCATAAACGAGGAAAAAACGGCAGAGGAGATAATCTTCTGGTTGTTGAAATAAAGAAAAACGAAATATGCAAAAGCAATATCGCCCGCTTAAAATTTATGACTAATCCATATAACAACGCCTTTGGCTATGAGCTCGGCTGCTTTCTCTATTTCGAGAAAGGAGAACCGAAATATATTTGGGTTGGCGGCGGTAAAATTCAAATCGATTTATGATTACACAAACAAAAACAACCCGGCAAAGGATTAAATTAGAGGATGTTGCAGAAAAAATTTCCAGTGGCGGGACGCCGTCACGACTTCACCCCGAGTATTTTACTGCTGATCGTAGCGGTCATTTATGGGTAAAATCTAAAGAGCTGCTTGATGCAGCTATTGAAGATACTGAAGAAAAAATAACAGATGACGCGTTGAATAATTCTTCTGCAAAATATTATCCCGAACATACTGTTTTGATAGCGATGTACGGGGCAAATGTAGGACAATTGGGGTGGTTAAAAAAGAAGGCTACTGTAAATCAAGCTGTGTGCGGCTTGATTATTGATGAGGATAAAGCGGATTGGCGTTATGTTTTCTATTCTTTGTTACAAAACAGAGACGATTTAATAGTACAAGCGCGTGGCGCAGCTCAGCAAAATTTAAATCAAGACCTAATTAGAAATTTTGAGATTCCGACTTTAAAACTTGAAGACCAAAGAAATGTTGGTTCTATTCTTGGTACCTACGACAATCTTATTGAAAACAACACGAAGCGGATTAAGATTTTGGAAGAAATGGCGCAGGCGATTTATAAGGAGTGGTTTGTATATTTCCGTTTTCCGGGCTACGAAAAAGTAAAAATGATTGATAGCGAAACAGAATTCGGCAAAGTCCCGAAGGGGTGGAAAGTGGAAAAACTTGGAGATAAGATAAAAATTTTGCGAGGCAAAAACATTACTAAAAATACTATTGTCCCCGGAAAAGTTCCTGTTGTTGCCGGCGGAATGGGCCCGGCCTATTTTCACAATAAAGCCAATGTTGAGGGGCCGGCAATCACGATAAGTGCCTCTGGGGCGAATTCAGGATATATCAATCTTTACCATGAGGATATATGGGCGTCTGATTGTTCCTACATCAATAAAAATTCAACGCCTTTTGTTTATTATTACTTTTTGTTGCTGAAAAATAGACAGGTAGAAGTTACCGGACTGCAAAGAGGATCGGCGCAACCCCATGTTTACCCTAAAGATTTGGCACGATTATTGATCATAGATCCGCCGGAAGAACTAACCCACTCTTTTGAAGAGAAGGCCAAATCAACTTTTAACATGATAAATAATTTTCAGCTTCAAAACCAAAACTTGCGCCAAGCGCGAGATTTGCTTTTGCCGAAATTGGTAAACGGAGAAATAAGTGTATGACTATGAAAAAAGTAAAACAACAAGAACAGCACCATACAATACCGGCTTCTTATCTCGAAAATTTTATTGACGAGAATGGGCATGTGTGGGTGCTTGATATAAACGACAATATATTTAATACCAATCCGAATAGTGTTCTTAAAGAAAGGCATTTCTATTCGCTCACGGGGAGTAACGGTGAGAAAGATATGTCGGTTGAGAATGCCCTTGCTTCCATCGAGGGTGATTTTGTGAACGTATACAGAGAAAAATTTGCAAAAGATTTGTTTCTTTCCGACAAGGAAAGAATTGCTGTTTCCATTTTTATCGCTGCTTTGATGACTCGAACTCGCCCGCATAGAGACCATCTAAAAAGCTCTCTCGAAGAATTAAAAGATTGGATGAAAGATTGGGAAAAGCGCCCAATGTCAGAGGAAGAAAAAAGGACACTTGCTGCAATACCGTCTTCTGGTGGAGCAACAATAGATTTAGAAACCTTAAAAGAGGGGTTGGAAAACTTTGACGAGCACCATTCAAAAAGTATTTTGCGTTCACTCTCACACACTGCTGCGCTCATCTACCACATGAAGTGGTCGGTGTGGAAGAACGATAGTTATGGATTCGTCACCTCGGATGACCCCGTGGTGATGCTTCGTCCAGCATCAATAAAAAAGTTTGGGGTCGGGACTTTTGGTAGTGCTCCTGGTTTGAAATGGAAAGATGTTGAGCTCACTCTGCCTTTATCAAAAAACCGTCTCTTGCTTGCGGGCTGGATACTTAACAATGATTCTTACATTGCAGTTAATGACGAGATGGCAAGAAGAATGGATCATAGAACGATTACGCATTCTCGCGACAGGGTTCTCACAAGTTCAAAAACAAGAGTAGAGGATATCAAGTCAAGATATTCCGAGAAGCCGTATAAATCAAAAATGTCTGATAAAATTGTGGCCAAAAATCTTAGCGCAAACCACACTAATTAATCATGAATGAATTTTCTGAAGACAAATTAATTGAACAAACAGCGATTAAGTTATTCGCTGATTTATGGGATGCCGAGAATTTTGCCAATGCATATTCCGGAGAAACGGATACGGAATTCGGGCGGGAAAATCCGGGAGAGGTGGTGCTGATGAATTATCTCAAAATTGCTTTAGTGAAGCTCAATCCTAATGTATCTACAGAAGCGTTGAATCTTGCGATTGATGAAATAATAAAGGATCGCTCGGCGATGAGCATGGTGAATGCGAATCATGAAATTTGGCAGCTTATTCGGGACGGCGTAAAAGTTGAGACAGAAAACGAAAAAGGCGAACGGCAAACCGAGACCGTAAAAATTATTGATTTTGAAAATCCGAAGGAAAATCACTTTATGCTTGTATCCCAGCTTTGGATTACCGGCGAACTGCACACGCGCCGACCGGATTTGATTGGCTTTGTGAACGGCATACCGCTTGTGCTGATTGAACTGAAGGCATCGCATAAAAATTTACGCAATGCCTACCAAGAAAATATTCGCGACTACAAAGACACGATCCCCCAGCTCTTTTGGTATAACGCCTTCATCATTATTTCCAATGGCATTGAAAGCAAAGTTGGCACGATTACCAGCGCGTATGAACATTTCAACGAATGGAAGAAAATAAAAGACGAAAAAGAAATCGGAAAAGTAGGTTTGGAAACGGTTATCAAAGGCACTTGCGAGCCAGCGCGGCTTTTGGATATTGTTGAGAACTTTATTCTTTTTGACGACTCGCGCGGAGAACGCGCTAAAGCGATTGCCAGATACTTTCAATTTTTTGGAGTAAATCGCGCATTTGAAGAAGTTAAGAATCGGGACAAAAACAAAGGACGCCTTGGTGTGTTTTGGCACACGCAAGGGTCTGGCAAATCCTATTCAATGGTTTTCTTGTCTCAAAAAGTATTTCGTAAACTGACCGGCAACTTCACCTTTGTCGTAGTTACGGACCGCAAAGAGCTTGATAGGCAGATATACAAAACCTTTTCCGCTTGCGGCGCTGTCTATGAAAACGAAGTCCATGCCGATTCCGTAGAGCATCTTCAGCAGCTACTTGGGGAGGATCACCGCCATGTTTTTACGCTTATTCATAAGTTCGCCGAACCAAAAGAACTATCCAATAGAAACGATGTAATTGTCATGGCTGATGAGGCGCATCGCACGCAGTATGACCGCATGGCGGCGAATATGCGTATTGCGTTGCCCAAAGCGGCGTTTATCGGATTTACCGGCACGCCTTTGATGGCGGGTGGAGAAGAGAAAACCAGAGAAGCCTTCGGGGATTATGTTTCCACTTACAATTTCGCCCAATCGGTTGAGGATGGTGCTACGGTGCCACTTTACTATGAGAACCGCGTTCCAAAACTTGAAAATGTAAATCCGGATATTCAGAAAGATTTGGAACGGGTAATGAATTTCTATGATCTTGCGCAGGAAGAGGAAGAAAAATTGGAGCAGGAATTTTCAACTTTTTACCACCTGATCACTCGCGAAGACCGTTTGAATAAAGTCGCAGAGGATATTGTCACGCACTTCACTGCTCGAGGATATAACGGAAAGGCAATGGTTGTTTCAATTGATAAGAAAACGGCCGTCCGAATGCACGCCAAGGTCAAAGAGCAAATGCAGCGTCATTTGGCAAAGTTAAACATCGCTTTATCCAAAGCCACCGATGAACACGAAAAAGAAAAGGTTCGGCAAACCATAGAACAATATGAAGGCATTGATATGGCGGTAGTGGTAAGCCAGAGCCAGAACGAAATCGCTGATATGGAAGAATTTGAGATTGATATGCGGCCACTCCGGGCCCGGATACAGAATGAGGATTTGGAGACAAAATTTAAAGACCCCGACAGCAACTTGCGCATTGTCTTTGTCTGCGCAATGTGGATTACTGGTTTTGATGTTCTTAATCTTTCGACGCTCTATCTTGATAAGCCACTCAAAAATCACACACTGATGCAGACCATTGCCCGTGCCAATCGCGTATATCCTGGTAAAACGAATGGCCTTATCGTTGACTACATCGGCGTATTTAAGAATATTCAAAGAGCTCTCGCGATTTACGCTACTCCGGAGAGCGGCGCGTCCATTGATGACATTATCAAAGAAAAAGAAGAACTTGTGGAACTGTTGGTTTCAACCGCCAAGCAAACGAGAGAATTTTTGAAAAAGCTTGAGCTTGATGTTGACGATCTGCTGAAAGCAAAAGACGCGGAAAAGATACGCCTTGTGGATGTATTCACGAATCGTATCTTGCAGGACGAGCAAACGAAAAAGGGATTTCTTGATCTTGCGTCAGATGCCTATCAACTTTACAAGTCGGTTCTGCCCGAGCCAAAGGCGGAAGATTACTATCACGAAGTTACGGCCTATAAGGTGATTGCATCTCGTATTAAAGAGGTCATTGAGGAAGAAGCCGATGTGAGCCGGGTTAAAAAAGACCTTGAGGACTTACTTGATCGCTCCATCAAAGCGGGAGAGTTTGTAATCAAGGAGCCGAAGCTAAAAGACCTAAGTCATATTGACTTTGAAGCATTGCGGAAATTCTTTGATGATACGGAAAACAAAAACATTGCAGCAGAAAGTTTAAGTGCTGAACTTGAAGAGAAAATCAAGGATATGGCTCGGAAAAATAAAATCCGCAAACATTTCCTTGACCGTCTTAATTCACTGATTCATGAATACAATTCCGGCTCTCGCGATCTTGATGCATTTTTTGAGGAGCTTCTTGTTCTTGCTAAAGAATTGAGCGAAGAGGACGCCCGAGCGATAAAAGAGAACCTATCCGAGGAGGAGTTGGCGATTTTTGACCTTCTCGTTAAAGAGAAACTTAATCCGGACGAAACGGATCGGGTGAAAAAGGTTGCTCACGAACTATTAGTCAAGTTAAAAACAGAGAAATTTGTGCTGGATTGGAAACGGAAAGAGGAAACACGCGCCGATGTGAAAATAACGATTCGGGACATGCTCTACGACAACCTGCCCGAACCGGCCTACTCCGAAAAAGACTGCGAAGACCGAACGCAAAAAGTTTACTTCCATATTTACGACAACTATGTGGACGCACAAATAAATGTTTACGCATAACGACTTTAAATTGATAATAGATTTATGGATAAAGAAAAAGAGCAGCAAAAAGAAATAAGATGAAATCAAGTTGATTTTTAGATATAATTAAGTCAAATATATGCAGAAAAAATGGAAAACTGAAAATATTGCGATAAAAAATCTTTCGCTTTGGGACGAAAATGCTCGTTTTTCAGATCAGTACTTTAATTTACCGGAAGAAGAGCTATTGAAATATTTTCTATCTCCCAAGTTTCAAGTTCCCAAATTGGCCGGGGAAATAGAAAAAGATTTTGATTTGCCACAACTGGAGAAGCTGGTTGTTTGGCGTTTTAATGACCGCAACATCGTGCTTGAAGGCAATAGGCGCATTGCCGCGTATAAGTTAATGGCTGATCCCACGCCGGCCGGGCATGACAGCAATTTCAGCAAGATGGGGAAGAAAATTGGCATTACAGATAATTTTGCGGTGGAGTGTCTCGTCACTGACGACCTAGAAGAAGGTTACAGATTTATCGAAAGAAAACATCTCAATAGTAATAATGAGATAGCGTGGGGCTCTGCCGAAGTTGCCCACCATAAAGAACGCAGAGGCAAGGCAGGAGAAAAAGAATTAATCAGAGTAGGAATTACAAAAATCGTTAATGGTCTCGATATTGCCAGCGAATTAAAAGAGGCGGTGTTGGGCCCGGGTTATGTAACCACCTTTTGGAGGCTGATTGGTCAAACGCCTGCCCAGCAATTTTTTGGTTTTTCTTTTGATAACGACAAAAAGTTGAAGATTAAAGATAAGGATTTTGATAAAAAACTAAAAGTTATTGTTTGGGATGTTCTTAAGAATGGCCATTATAATGGCAAACTGTTTTCTCGTTTAAACAACAAAGAAATATCCAATTACTTACAAAGCATCTCCGATCAAGATTACGAGCGGGTATCGAAGGAAATAAGGGAGGTTACAAGTAAAAAACAGAAAAACATTTTTGGACAAGCGGTTTCTGGCTATGATGTTTTACGCCTGCGGAAAACACCCATCACCAAAGGAACCGACGAATTCTTCGGCAGAACCCTTGCCCTAGAATCTGGCAGAGTAAATGACTTGTACCGTGCTCTTGTTGATATCGATAAGAAAAACCGAGGTAATGATGCGGTGCTTTCATTCCTTGGTATGGCGCTTCGTCTTTTGGTAGAGGTTGCCGCGCGCGTGCACTACGAAAAGCAAGGAAATGGACAGAAGGCGAAAAAAGATCAGATTTGCGAAACATTTCTTAAGGAGGCGAAGAAAGAACTCAAGCAACACCAGAAGAATGATGTATCGCTTACAAACGAATGGTTGTCAGACCAGCGGAATCTCGGCGCGATTTTAGATAAATACGCCCACGGCAACATTATTTATAAACGAGCGGATATTTTGAAAGATTCTTTCATTGTCGCAGATATTTTAGATTTTTATTTCAGCAAAAAAGTATGATTTTTTATTCACCCCTTCGATATCCTGGTGGCAAAAATAAGCTTGCGAAGTTCATCGCTAGGATTTGCGAGCGCAATAGTATCAATGGTCATTACATTGAGCCGTATGCTGGCGGGGCGTCTGTCGCGCTCTATCTTTTGTTAGAAGGTTATGTATCCGAAATAACTATCAATGACAAAGACCGAGCAATTTATGCCTTCTGGTATTCGGTAGTGCATCAACCCGAAGAGTTAATAAAATTGATACGGATGACGAGAGTAAATATTTCTACTTGGAAGAAGCAGCGGGCAATTCTCAAAAACAAAGAACGGGAGCCATTGCTGCGTTTGGGGTTCGCTACCTTTTTCTTGAATAGAACAAATGTTTCAGGAATTCTCAATGGAGGCCCTATCGGGAATATAAATCAAACCGGATTTTATAAACTCAATTGCCGTTTTAATAAGAAAGTTTTAATTGAGCGTATTAGAAGAATTGCCAATCATAAAAACCGAATCCATGTTGAATGTATGGATGCGATTGGTTTGGTGAAGAAAATTCAGAAAGAGGCAAAAAGTAGCAATTCAATATTCTATTTTGACCCGCCTTATTACCTAAAAGGCGAATCTCTTTACATGAATCACTATGAAAAAGATGACCATATCGCTGTCGGAGAAGTCATAAAAAATATCAAAAGTGTGCAGTGGATTGTTTCATACGACGACCACCCGGAGATTAGAAAAATCTATTCTAACTTTCGCCAGAAAACCCACGAGCTTATACATTCAGCCCATGGCCCGCGCATTGGAAAAGAAATTATTTTCTTTAGTCACAAGCTTTTGATTCCGCGAAAAATCTATACATAAATATCATGGACGAAGAAAAAGAGAGACAAAAGGAAATACGGGAAAAATTGGAAAGCGAGGGGCTTGATCCCGACGAATTTGACGAGGGCGAGCAAGAAGAACTCGCCGATTTGCTTTAAGTCGTCAAATTCGGGGCAACGCGACACAAGGGGCACAAAGCTGTGCCCTTGGGTCAATCGCTCGCCACCGGGGGCACACCCGCCTTCACGCAGGGTTACGGCGGGCAGGCAGCGGGCACAAGCGAAGGCAAAAAGCGTAATAAGTGGTAAAATAGGATTATGAAGCTCAATAATTTATTCAAATTGGTTATTGCGATTGGTATTTCGGAAATGGCCGGTATAATCGGTTCGGTTTTTACTATTTCCGCGGTTCCGAATTGGTATGCCGGACTGGTAAAGCCGGCGCTTAATCCTCCTGCTTGGGTATTCGGGCCCGTGTGGACAACGCTTTACGCGCTGATGGGCGTTTCACTTTTTCTTGTCTGGAAGCAACATTCCAACATTCTTGAGAATGTGAGAATGTTACGGATGTGGAAAATTGGTATCGCAGCGTTTTTTGTTCAGCTTTCCTTGAATGCTGTTTGGTCAATTATTTTCTTTGGCCTGCAAAATCCCGGCTGGGCATTGATTGATATCGCTTTTCTCTGGCTCGCAATTGTTTGGACAATCACAGTATTCTACAAAATCTCAAAGCCAGCGGCGTATTTGCTTCTGCCGTATCTTCTTTGGGTTAGCTTCGCCTCGTATCTGAATTACTCAATCTGGATGCTTAACTGAAAAGCTACCAGTAATTCACGATCTTGAAGGGCGAGACATTGCCGGGAATCTGCCAAATTGCGGTTCTAAATGCGTGAAGCGCGCGGAGCAGGCTAGTGCTCGGTTTACTCTGAGCCGTGTCGAAGTGTTCTGGAGACCGAGAGGTATCAGGATCGCCTTTTAGGCGGTTTTTTTGATATAATGGAATATATGAGTAAGAATAAAAAAATCATCATTAGCATAATCATATTTATCATCATAATAACTGTCGGATTTTTAGTTTATATCAAGAGTATAGGTTATATAAAATTGCCAGAAAATAATTTTGATGCCTTATATCAAATACCCGATACAAATATCATCTTTAAATACCCGTCCGCCGGATTTTATGGGCTAGGCATTGATATTACCAATAGTACGGGAGTTAAGGGCTTAATCAGCGGAATACATACGGAACCAGTATTGGAATTTAAAAGAGACGCCCAGAGCGCCTATGTGGTTTTAAACATTAACTTGATAGAAAACGAAAAGGACTTTACAAATATCGATGATTTTGCAGAAGATTTCAAAAAAGATCCCGGCGTAAGTTTTTACGACCAAGAGTACGCTAAAGAAAACGGCCGTCTTGCAGAGATTAATGGCAAAGAATATTTCATTTATAAGCTTACAGAAGATGCTACCGCGTGGAGTGCTTTTGCTATTAATAAAAATGGCATCGTTTGGGTTATGTTGGCTTATACCAACAGCTTTACGCCGTATTCCGACTCCATATACAAAAATAATGATGAATTATTTTTAAATATTCTTGAAAATATCAATTTTGAAAACATCCCGCTTATATCTATTCGGGAAGATAGTATTCCCCTAAAAGACGAAAGGTTAGGGTATGAGATGAAATATCCTCTAACTTGGTCAATCGTTGAGGAAAGAGAAGATTCTGGCATGGTGCTGTCTCAAACAATCTTTCAGTCAAAAGATTATCAAGAGATAGAGTCCGAAGAATACAAGGAAATAGTGGCAGCGGGAGGAGAAACGGGATTACTTCAGCCGACGGTAATGTCAGAAGGAGTAAAATTAGAGCTTTTAATTACTGAAATTCCTTCTGATTTTAGATGGCAAGATTGGGCGGAAAGGGCAACCGACTATCCCTATGGTAAAATACTCAGTGAAAGATTTATCACACTTGAAGGCAAAGAAGTGTATGAGCGGCAGGTAGAATCAGGAGAGACGACCTCAATCGTCATTAGTTTCCCTGACCCTAAAGAAATGAAGTTATTTGAGTTTATGCTTCACACTTTAAAAAAAGATAAAGAGAAAAATTTAGAGACCCTCAAACAAATACTTTCTACTTTTAACTTTTTGAAGTAAAGAAATGGCAGGGTAGGGTATAACCCGGGAATGTCAGGCTAGTGCCGATAACTGCCTCATTTGCTTAATGGCAAGCTCAAGGCAGGGGAATGCCTTCTCCCATTTAAATGTTCGGAAGCTGTCCTGCCAAGCGAGCCAACTTCGGCCGCTTTCTCAAGAAGGCGAATAATCTATGTCAAGAATTTTCAGGGTATCTGTACTCTTGTTTATATTTCAGCATCATGAAAATGATATTAACTAATCTTCTTTTAAGACAGCAGAGAGCTTGAGACTTGGTTTTACCCTCAGCAATTTTCTTCTT
>JAUYKQ010000030.1 GCA_030699905.1 bacterium | reverse complement strand
GAGAGCGTTTTTTCTCTGGCGAGACGCCGTCGCGGAAACCGAGCCGTATCGAGATACGGCGAGGTTGAGCGACAAGTCGCAGCCGAGAAAAAACGGTCGCAGTAGCCAAGTTTGTTTATATCTTTATTCATAACGGTTTATTTTGAGATGGGTTCTAATTAACAACACGGACACTTGACTATTCAAAACCCACCTTCTTTAAAAAATTGGCCACCGGCTCTTTTAGTTCCGGGTCCTTGGCGGCAAAAGCAAGAGTGGTCTGGATAAAACGCAACGGGTCTCCCGTCGTAAGCCATTGTCCATCTATGGGAAGCGCCACCACTTTTTTACCTTCTTTTGCGAGCGAATTCAGAATATCCGTAACCCACAGTTCACCGTCTTTACCGGTTTCTTTTTTTTCAGCCCGATCTAAGACCGCGCCGGTAAAAACAAAACGTCCAAACTGCGCCATATTTGAAGGCGCTTGGCCCTTGGGAGCTTTTTCCACGCTCATTTCTATCTGATACGGAATAGCGCTTTTTTCTTGATATCTAACGGTGCCATACCTGTACACTTCTTCTTCCGAAACCTCCTGAACAGCCAGAATAGCATCGGGCTTGTGTTTTTCATAAAATTCAATAAGTTGTCCCGTAACCGGTTTATCCGCCAAAGTCAAATCATCTCCAAACATATACACAAACGGCTCGCCGTCATTCAAATATCTCCTCGCGGATATAAGAGGAGAAGCGTTGCCATAAGGAAGTGACGGGTCCTGTTCAACAAAAGTCAAAGCCGCACTGTTTTTTATTTTTTCAATTGATTTGAGACGCTCTCTTTTGCGTTCATCAAGAGCCACGGCCGTGTCAAAATCACGGGCCGCGAAATGTCGCTCTATTAAAGAGCCGGTAGAACGCACGACAATAATTATTTCAGTAATCCCGGACGCGGCGGCCTCTTCAGCCAAATACTGAATTATCGGTTTGTCTATAATCGGAAGCATTTCTTTGGGCACCACTTTTGTCGCCGGTAAAAACCGCGTTCCGTACCCCGCCGCCGCTATAACCGCTTTTTTTATTTTTCCGGAATAAGACATATTCTGTTTCTTTGTCTACTGGAGCCGATGGTCGGGCTTGAACCGACAACCTATGGTTTACGATACCATTGCTCTACCAATTGAGCTACATCGGCTTCTTCTTGCGAGCTTCCTGCCATACCGAGCCCCTTTACAGAGCCGTTGGTCGGAGTTGAACCGACGACCTCGTCATTACCAATGACGTGCTCTAACCGTCTGAGCTACAACGGCATGCCTATAGCATGTCCCAAAACCCTATCGCGTGAGTCGTTCCGTAAGGAGACCGTCTTTATTTAAGTGTTAGAGTTTTTGGACATGCTCTAACTCAAGGTGAATAGTAATACATTCACCATAGTTTTTCAATCAAAAACAAATCCGGCCTTTGAATACCGGATGATTTTGCGACCGCAGAAACCCATTTTACAGAGCTTCTGAAGCCGACTTTTGCCCTCGCGGGCCGGCGCATCCTACCAAAGGACGCTTTTGATTTCGGAGAATTGTCTCTTCCGAAAATAAAGAGCAGTACAGGCAAACAAACACAAAGGTCTGCCAAAAGCAGACCTTGTGTCTGAAGCGCCGACTAAAGGCGCCCCAGAAATAAACCTGCTCGGGCAAAGCCGAGAGGCAAAAACCCGTTTCAAAACTTCCACAGTCAGGAAATCTTGTAACGAGCTTCATCGCCTTCGGCAGGCAAGAGGTCGGACTTTTCGTCCCAATATGGAAACGAATTACCGTTGCGGCACAGTGCCGGAATTTCACCGGACTTCATCTTGCACTACATTATTGTATTTGTGCAACTGTCGTAAATTTTATCAGTAAAAAATTTTTATTCAAGAGAAAAACTGTGGATTTCAATTTCCAAAAAGATTTTGTCAAAATGTCAAATATCGTCACAAAAAGAGTCCGTTTTCGGACTCTTTTAAAACTGCGTTGAAAAGTCAATTATCCGCGCTTTTTTGAGTTTTATTCACTCCTTCAAAAGCCCTCAAGACCTCAAGAGGCACGGCGAAAACAATAGTGTTTGACTGGTCTGAACTTATATCGTTTATTGACTGAAGCGTCCTCAAATGAAGGGCTCCGGGACTTTTTGACAAAATATCGGCCGCCTGACCCATTTTTTCCGCAGAGGCAAATTCTCCTTCGGCTTTTATAATCACCGCTCTTCTTTCTCTTTCGGCTTCCGCCTGTTTGGCGATAGTTCTTTCCATATCTGATGGCAAACCCACGTCTTTTAGTTCAACATTGTTGACTTTTATGCCCCAAGGGTCGCTCGCTATATCAACGATGGAACGAATTCGCTCTGAAATCTTGTCCCGAGCGGAAAGAAGCTCATCCAATTCCACCTCTCCTACCACATTTCGCATGGTCGTCTGGGCGAGTTGAGAAACGGCATAATAAAAATCTTCCACTTCAAGGATAGCTCTTCCGGAATCCGCCACCTTGTAGTAAATTACCGCGTTGACGTTTACGGAAATGTTGTCACGAGTGATGGCTTTTTGGTCCGGAACATCCACGGCTTTCACACGCATATCCACTTTTTTCATTTTTTGAATTATGGGAAAAACCAACCGCCAGCCGGGATTTTTAATGCCGGTGAATCTGCCCATAGTAAACATCACTCCGCGCTCATACTGATCAATCTGACGTATGCTTATAAGTATAATGACCGCTACGAGTACTATTATGAAAGTTATAGTGTCCATGTTGTTTATGGGTTTACTTATAATATTTAACTATACTCCTTAAAACGCAAAAGACAATTCGTACCTATTTCTTTTTCCAAACCGTCAATTTCCCCGCCTCTATTTCCACCGCGTCGGCTCTGCGAAGGTTCTTCTGTTGTTCCTTATTCAAAATGGGCGTATAAAGGACCTCTCTAAATTCTTTATCAATACCCCATAAGTCGTCATCCGCCGTTACCCATCCGTCAAATTTTTTCTTGGACAAGTCCAGTGGGTCGGAAAAGGCGCGCAGTGTCTTTTTGCCGTTATTGATAAAATATTCGTGGAAATATGACATGGCAAGCTCGCGAAGCGTCCTGTAAACCGGCTCGCGATAGCGCAAAACGGCGTGATTGGTTTTTGATATGGCTCCCCAATATCCACCCTGCCGAAAAAGCGCCACAACGTGATTGTCATCTCCTTCCACCGTTTCCAAGTCCATAATGAGGGGCTTTTCCCCGTTTACCCAAAGAGCGGCGGCCGCGAAAAGAGCCCCCTCAAAACAGTGAGCTTTCTTTTCCTTTAAAACCCTGCGAGGAGAAAAAAGAGTGTCTTTGTCTTCCTCAAAATTTATCGGCAACCTTTCCAAAAAATTCTGGATTTTAACGGGAGAGTTTAACTTTTTAAACAACAAAAACTCTGCTTTTGTCAGATGTCCCATGTTCCACGCTTTATGTCGCATAATTATGTATGGTATAATAAAGCTTCTGCGAAGCAAAGTTTAGCGAAACCTTTGTTTCGTCTTCGCGCTTGATGCCTCCAAACGAAGATGTTTGCGTGGCATTCCTCGCTATCTGAAATAAAAAATGAAATGCGAAATACAGCATGCGCCCCCCCACGAGGAAAGTCACAAAAAAGTGACTGAGACCGGGCAAGCGCCCTTGGAGCGGTCACTTTTTTGGGAGCTTTCCGAGTGGGGGGTATGAAGCAGATGTTTCGTAATTCAAAGTACAAAACTAAAATGCGAAGAAAAAGACACTCTCTCATTTCATATTTTGCGCAAAATCTTCTGGTCGTGGTCGGACTTGTATTTATCTGGCGCGGTGTTTGGTATGTTTTAGACGGAATTGATTTGTGGTTTTTCAACAACGAACATATCTATACCGCCGTCGGCGGAATAGTCGTAGGCCTTCTCATCCTTTATCTGCCCGATAAGGACCTAAAGGAAATACAAAAACTCTAAACAGATATGCGTGATTTTGAAAACTCGCCCAGAGTTACAAACATAAGTGGCTACGCCACAAGGCAATTTTGGAAAAAGTTTAAAAAAAATTTCATTTTTCTTTTGCTTTTCTTAGCGGTACTTTTTCTGATTGCGGGAAAAATGTCGCCTTCAGGAACAGGAAGTAAAATATCGGGTGGGTTTTTTTCGTATATTTTTTTAACAATTCTTCTCATTCCCGCCATATGGTACGGAACTTTATACGTAAAGGCCAAAGAGGCGTTTTGGAAACAGTTCGCCAAAAGTCGCGGCTGGACTCACAAGACATATAAAAATCTAAACGCTGAAAAAGCTCTGTTATTTAAAGAAGGCCATAGCGGTAAAGTCGGCCACATTGTTGAAGGAAATTACCAAAACCACTCTCTGCAAATTTTTGAGTACGTATATGTCACAGGTTCCGGAAAACACAAAAGCGACCACTACTATACCGTCTTTGAGGTCTTGTTTGACGGCACGTTTCCTCATCTGTATTTAAACAATCACACGGACAGCAAACATTTTGGCCTTACGAAAAGGTTTTTTCCTCCGCGTCCGCGTCTCTCTTTGCCGTCAGAATTTGAAAATAAATTCCACCTGTACGTTCCAAAAGAATACGAAATAGAAGCTTACGAGGTTTTCTCTCCGGACACACTGCAATTTCTTATTGACTTCGGCTGGCAACATGATTTGGAACTTGTGGACGGTGAACTTTTGATTTTCAGACAAAAACACATCAACTCTCTCTCCGAACTGGAAGAAGAATTGAATTTAATACAAAAATTTATTGACCACCTCGCTCCAAAACTAAACCGATTAAAACTCCACCAGATAGGAGATCATTTGCCGGTATTGGGGTAAGCGCAGAAACAATAAGAAGACGCCAGCAAGAAGACACCCTTAATTTTCTTTGTAGACACCCTTTCTTTCTTTCTTTTCTCCCCTACACACATTTTGGACGGCCGTCCAAAATGTGTGTAGGGGGCTGGGCCGAAAAAAAGACCGAGAAAAAGAAGAGGTCAACACCCCCGTCCTTGATTCTCGTATCCTCATTTACTCCCCACCTAAACAACCGGCTGATTTACCATATGATTTAGGTGTCCAACCTCCATAACCGTTTCAAGCTCTATTTTAAAATTCTCCCCAACTTTTTCTTGTCAGTTCTTTTCCAAAACAAGATGGGACTGTTGCCGAATAGGCTTTTGAGATGATTTTCTCAAAATTAGCGCGAGGCGAAGTTTCAAATTTATGGCTTAATGCTGGAAGTATTGGCCATAAATTTGAAACAAGCCGTAGCCGAATTTTGGGGAAATCAGCCAAAACGGATATTCGGCAACAGTCCCAAGATGTCTTTCCACGCCTGCGGGTCAAATTCCAAGCGCATTTTTCAGGTCTTTAAGAGAAGCAAATTGCCTGTTGCCAGTGCGGTTTCTGCGGACGGCATTTAATAAACGCTTCTTATTGGCAGGATTACTTAAAAGATAGTCGGTTTCAGCCCTTTTAGCGGACTTTGTTTTCCCATGCGCCTTTTTGTCAAAGAGCGCTTTTGTAAGCAAATAGTCCTTCATCGTTACGCCATGAAAAGCCGCAAGCGTTTTTAAACGCCGGTGTTCTTCCGATGTCATATCCACAGTCAATCTTTTTGTAACCCCTGATGTAGTCATATATTTTCATCTTACCATATACATGTAAAAATACAATGAAAAGATGTATTTCTGTGTTTATATTACCGATTCCAAAAGCTCAAATCTGACAAAAAACCCGCCGTTCGCTAAAAAGCTACTAAGCGGGTTCAAGAAAGATGTCTTCTCAGTTCCCCCCAACGTGCTGGCGCGGGCCGATGATGCCGACTCCGGACTCTATGAGTCCGAAATATTCCCATGTCCCCCAGACCGCAAAGTCCGGATCGCCGGTGTACCTCGGATCGGTCTGGCTTACGATGAGATAGTGGAACACGGCTCCATGCGGATAGTCATACCCGCTGCAGGTTATGTGGTTTTGAATCCACCCTTCGTTCATAAACGGATCGTTGCCGAAGTCCGCCCGATAATTTATGACGTACTCGCATACAGTGAGTGTCTCCGGGTCAAGCTCTTCAGGCGAACCGACATTCCCCAATACCCTGCCGTCGCCGAGGTCCCAATACCAGCCCCCTAACTGGTCGTAGGCGTACAGACTGGTGTAATGGCCGTTTACGTATACACCGGCATCAGGGATACCGTTCCCATCCGTGTCCCACTTGGCTTTTTGGTGTCCTGGAACCGCGGTGGCGGCAAACACCAACGTTGAGTTAATAACCGCCATCATAACGATGGCGCCGACAAGAACTATTGTTTTTTTCATTCCAGCAACAGTTTATAACAGCGCGTCTTCTTTTTCAACTCAAACAACAAAACAGCGCGCATTGCTTGCGCGCCGAGTGGAATGCCTTTGCGAATCGGAATGCCTCTCTACTCAACCTTGGTATGAGTCAAAACGGTCGCGGTTGTTACGGTGTTGAAAAATAGGTGTCCACCCCTCCATAAATTTTCTGAAATTTGTGATGTAATTTGAAAGACAAAAAGAGGCTTTCGCCTCTCTTCGTCCTTTAGTGCGCAGCTCATGGGTGCTGGTCACAAATATTTCCTCGCCGCCACTCGGAAATTTCGCTACCCCGACTCGCGGTTTTGTCTGCTGACAAAACATCGCTCCGTCCGTCAGCACCCACCGCAAGCCAAGCAGTTGGCCTGCTTCAACCGCACAAATTAAAACCGCCCGAAGGCGGTTAAATTTGCGCGCTCGACCGGATTTGAACCGGCGATCTTTCCCGTGACAGGGGAATGTGTTAACCAGGCTACACCACGAGCGCATTGTCAGTTCTCAGTTTCAAATACTTTTCAAAAACTTTCTTCTTCCTATTAAGAAAAAGTGAGGGGCAAGTGTTATTATACATAATTTCATATAATTTCAAAGAGTCACTAATACTAAACATAAGTCTGGAAAAATTACCGTTTTTAGCATTATAAATTCTACCTCCAACAATTCCCGAATTTTTAAGCCTAATATGAAGCTGATTTAAAAATAACAAAGAACATGAAGTAAATGCCGTTTCAATAACTTTTGTGGAGTTTTTACGATGTTTATTATGAAATCCGACCCACACATTTCCATCTCCATCAAAATATCCTCTTACATAATCACCAAAGTATTCAATAGGGACAAGAGGGACTGATAAATGAAATGTTTTGTTTTTATCAAACCCCAACAACCTTAAATCGTCATAAAACTCTCTGCTTCCGATCTGCAATCTGTATCTTGGTTTTGTGCTTTTCTTATCAACCCTTACTCCAATTTTATGGTCCGAACCTAAACATTCCTTGACTTTTCGTATTATATTCCCATCATTAATTTCTAAGCTAAAATAACAAGCTCCTCTTTTATTTTTAATGAAGTTCCCATCAGCAGAAAACAGACCTAACGCATAGGCCATTTCAGATGTCCAAACTTTAAAAAAATCTTTGTTAAAATTTTTATAAACAGGCATTTTATTAGTCCCGACAGCAAAGTGCGTCAGGACCATGAATTAGATATTAGGTGAATTAGGTGAATTCCCAAGCTATCTCTGCTTGGGCGACTTCCAATCCTTTATGACTATCTGCTTTTTCTTCTCGTCCACTTCAAGCAGAAGCTTCTGGCGGTTTTGCCAGTCAAATTTTCTGATAATTTCTATCGGGAGATTTATCATATAACTGCCTCTTTGTTCGTTTTTCATAAGAGTCCGAACATTCTCTTCTTCTATTTTTCTTCTTGCCATATTTATATTATATCAAAATCAGTTGATTAATCATATGATTAATCAACTGATTTTGTGGATAACTAAAAAACGTTTTGTGCCGGTGAATGGAGTCGAACCATTTTCTGTGCCTTATGAGTGCACCGTTCTGGCCGTTGAACTACACCGGCGAATGAAGTTGAAAGTGTAAAGTTTCAAGTTTATAAAGTTGAAACACAGTGATATACTAACTCAAAAACCGCCTTGCGTCTATAGGCATATTGCGATATAATGACTGGACTTTACAGCCACCTATTCGCAATCCACAATAAGTTTCGTTTTTTGTTGTTGGTAGTTGGTTGTGAGTTGAAAATCAAATCGCGGGGTGGAGTAGCAGTAGCTCACAAGGCTCATAACCTTGAGGCCCCGGCGCACATCCGGGCCCCGCAATACAACAGAATGGAACATGTGACACAAAACATGTAACATCAAAGCAAAATCCGCCTTCGGCGGATTTTGCTTTGATTATCTTATTCTGAATGTTCCATGTTACAAGCTACATGTTATATGTACTTAAACTCCCTAAACACCTCTTCATACAGCCCGATAACCCGAAGGGCCTCGCGCTGGTTTAGGCGAAAGGCCGCGCCTTCGTGCGCGATTTGATTTCTGATTTTATGCGCTTCCCACGCGGAATCAATGGTGAGAAAATCGCTTTTTTCAACCGCTTTTAACTTGTCGCTCATCGTTTCGCCTCGATAACCCATTGATTCAAGCATTTCGTCCAAAATTATATCCGCCTCCAGAATGGCGAGTCGCCAGTCGCTTTCATTGGCGGAATTTACATGGTCATGGATTCTTTGCCACTTTTTGTTTGCTATCTGCTCCGGAGCGACTTCTTGCGGAACCAGTCCGTAAATTGATTTTTCCTGTTCACGAATCTGTTTTATGCGAATATGGCAGTACACTATTCCGATCACTAAAACCACCGACAGAATCAAAGATACTGGTCTTATAGCTTCAACAAAAGACAAAAGCGCTGCAAAAATTATATAAAAAAGTCCGGTGAAGTCCTGATTTACAAGAAGTTCGTAACCTTTCTGAAAAATATATTCTACGTTTAAAAAACGAATTTGAGCCATTTGTAAATTATACTACGAAAATATATTTTGAATATTCGCAACTTACTATTTTTTCGCGACCTCAAACAATACATCTTCTCTGCCATGCGGGGCCATAAACTGCAATCCGAGAGGCATGTTTTTTCCTTCTCTTTCCACGAAACCGGACGGAACCGAAATCGCGGGAATACCGGCGATGTTTGCGCTTACGGTAAAAATATCCGCCAAATAAAGCTCAAGCGGATTTTGACTTTTTTCTCCTATTTTAAAAGCGGGGGTCGGCGTCGTGGGAAAGGCCAAACAATCAATGCCGTTTTTTTCAAAAACAGCCACCACATCTTGTCTGATTTTTTCGCGAACTTCCGTGGCTTTGCGGTAATAAGCGTCATAATAGCCGGAAGACAGTACATAAGCCCCAATAAGCATTCTCCTTCGCGCCTCCGCTCCAAACAGAGAACGGGTCTTCAAATAATCGCCTAAAATATTATCTCCCGAAACGCGCGCGCCGTACTTCACCCCGTCAAAACGTGCGAGATTTGTAGAAACCTCGGCCGGCACGATGATATAGTAAGCAGGTAAAGCGTACTCCAAAGATGGCACGGAGACCTCTTGAATTTCCACCCCCTCTTTTTCAAGTTTTTTCATTGACTGTTTAAAACTTTCCAAGACATCGGCATCAATGCCTTCTCTTTCTATAAAACTCCAAGGTACTCCGATTTTCATTTTGGTTTTTGTTTCGTGGGTTTTGTTTACTGACGGCTCTATTGAAGTGCTATCCAAAGGGTCTCTGCCTTTTAGGCAGTCAAATAAAATTTGCGCGTCATCTGCCGTCTTTGTTACCGTTCCCACCACATCAAAAGACGAGGTCATGGCGATAAGACCGGAGCGAGAAACCGCCCCATAAGTGGGCTTCAGTCCCACCACTCCGCAAAAAGAAGACGGCTGACGCACCGAACCTCCGGTGTCCGACCCGAGCGCGGCCAAAGCCATATTGGCCGCCACCGCCGCGGCCGAACCGCCGGAAGTGCCTCCGGAGACCCTTTCCGTGTCGTGGGGGTTTTTAGTGGGACCAAAGGCCGAGTGTTCTGTTGATGTTCCCATCGCGAATTCATCCATGTTCGCGCGCCCTAAAAAAACCGCTCCGGCCCTTTTTATTCTCTCTATTACGGTGGCGTCGTAAGTGGCTCTGTACCCTTCCAGAATTTTTGAAGCGGCGCTGACTTTTCGTCCTTTTATCAGAAAATTATCCTTAATCGCCATCGGAATTCCCGCGAGAGCGCCCGCTTGACCTGCCTTTATTTTTTCGTCAGCTTCTTTTGCCTGTTCAAGCACGTCGCCAAAAACCTCCAAGTAAACATTGAGTTCTTGGTTTTTCTTTTCAATTTCGTCAAGGTAGGCCTCGGCCAATTGAACGGCGGTAAAATCACCGCGCATAAGCGCTTCGTGAGCTTTTTTTATCGTCAGGTTTTTGAGGTCAATGGACATATGTAAGAGTGTAGCGTGAAGCGTAAAGCGTGTAGCGTGAAGCGTCAGATTTTTCCGGCGTTACAGGTTACAAGTTACACGTTACATGTTATATGTTTTGCGATTATAGTATTTTCTTCACCTTCACATATCCTCCTTCGGTCTCCGGCGCTTCTTTAAGTAAAGCTTCGGTAAATGCTCCGCTTTCGTGCGGATTTCCATCTTCTCTAAAGACATTCTTTAACTCTGATTTTTCTGCGTCAGTCCGCGTGAAATCGGCGTTAGTCGGCGGTTTCGCCGTCTGCGGCGAGACAGACTTTATTTGGGCGACATATTCCAAAATGCCCCCGATGTCTTTCCGGAGTTTTTCCACTTCGTCTTCTCCAACTTCAATACGCGAAAGCTCGGCAAGTTTCTGGATTTCTTCTCGGGTTACCATTTTGGTAAATATACCACGTTTTCCACTGTTTTGCATTGACAATGTTTACCGAAAGGAATATAAATGTAAATTAGTTGCACAAAAGAGGGAAAGTGGGAATGGCCGAACAACCAAAAAAGAGAAAAGTTATGGCAAAGAAAGAAAGCAGAAGCAACGACCATTCAAAAGGGAATGGTGGGCATACCGACAACAGCATTCAAAACGACTGGTTTTGCCAACCGAGAAACGGCGGCGGACTGAAGCTGACTCCTAAAGGCGCGAAGAAATTTATCGGCGCGCCCGCGCCCGGAAATTTCTGCCCGCCCGGCTGGACAAAGATTTGCTGACACCAGAGTTAAAGTTGGAACTTTCTCTCTGGATTCCTCCGCGGGGAGTTCGCTAGTGCATTGGCGAACTCCCCGTTTTTTTGTTTCGCTTTCGCTCGGACGCCACGCTTATCGACCTTGAATTACGAAATGGTGTTGAGGCGAGGTTTGAGAGGCGCCTTCGGAGGCGCGGCTCTAGCCGGAGAGAGGAGATTTTTAGTAAAAAATCTCCGTGGCGCAAAAAGACCTCGCCGAAAAAGACATTTCGTAATTCACAGTTATCGAAATAAATACAGTTGAACTTTAGAACCCATCTCAAAATAAATGGCGTAACGAGAGCGTTTTTTCTCTGGCGAGACGCCGTCGCGGAAACCGAGCCGTATCGAGATACGGCGAGGTTGAGCGACAAGTCGCAGCCGAGAAAAAACGGTCGCAGTAGCCAAGTTTGTTTA
>JAUYKQ010000029.1 GCA_030699905.1 bacterium | reverse complement strand
GAGAGCGTTTTTTCTCTGGCGAGACGCCGTCGCGGAAACCGAGCCGTATCGAGATACGGCGAGGTTGAGCGACAAGTCGCAGCCGAGAAAAAACGGTCGCAGTAGCCAAGTTTGTTTATATCTTTATTCATAACGGTTTATAAGCGACATAGAGCGAGAGAAAGGGGAAAATTCTGATTTTCACTTTTCCGAGCCGAGGAGCTTATATGTAATCATATTTTGAGATGGGTTCTAGTAAAGTTGAGAATGGGTGTCTATGTCCAAAAGAATGATACCGCTACTTTCTTCCTCGTAGTGGACTCTCACATCCCCGGTAATATCAATACTTCTTGTTCCCTTAAACTTGCCGACTAAAGCGTGATTATTAAGAGAGTAATGAAACTGGTCTTCAGCAAACACTTCCAGTTTGTCCCAGAACTTGTTTTGGACTTTTTGCTTTTGTTTTCGCAAAGCTTTTTTGAAGTTTCTATGGTACGAGATACGCATGAAGTATTTTAACCCATCAAAGAGCCCTTTATTTCCTCAATATTGCTAAATGGACCGATAACGTTTTTACCTTTAATCGCGTCGCTTTTCGCTTTAAGTAGAACTTTTTCCTTCTTAGTGTTAAATTCCGGAGCAAGAGAAAAAACCAATCTGCGTTCCGCGACAAAATTTTTCAAAGTGGCATTAACCACGGAACTTAAATTGAGTCCCATTTCGGACGCGATTTTGCTGGCCTCTTTTTTTACATCCCTATCTAATTTTATACTTGTTACCGTTTTCATAATACATAGTATATACTTTGTATTTTTAGTGTCAACCATTTGTGTTGCTTTTTTAGTATACAAAAATCCCTCCGACTTGCCAAAATTTTGACAAGGGTCAGAGGGACTGAGATCCAAAGGATCAAAAGAACAGAGTACCCGGGAACTACAGTTTCGGGACGACCACGCGGTGGCGACGCTTGGCAGACCAGACATTGTTGTAGGACAAGGGGCTCAGAGTCACCTTGCTGTCGCCAACCTCGCGCCGGATCACGTGCGCCACGAAGAACTCATCCTTTCCTGTTTCCACATTTCTCACCTTGAAGAGAAAGAGGAACACCGCCCAACCTTCTTCGCGCAAATAATTGTCCGCGTGATCACGGACAAACGTTTTGATCTGCGGTGTCGTGAGACAGAGCCGGTCCAAATTCTGGCCGAAACTACTGAAGATTTTTCGGTAGTCGGCATTCTCAACCTGCTCGTACACTTCAACCGAAGTGTCCGGCGTCGGCTGTTCAACTTTGTCGCATCCAAAATTCTTGAAATCTGGGCCGATCCAACTGAACACGTCGTCCGCCGTCACGAGAGTTTCGGTGCCGTTAGTTGCACCGATTACGATTACGACACTTTTGCCGGTCGAAATGTGCCTGAGACACCCGGCGTTGCCAGAGAAGACCTCCGCAAGAATCGCCTTCACCGTTTTTTTCATGTCATCATCCTTTCTTTTGTTTGCCCGATGTTTTCACAGCAGGCGGTTTTTGTATTTGCCAGAACCAACCACATTAGTAGTCATAGCCAAAAAACTTTGATTTTGAGCTTCTCAAGACCTTTTGGCTATGACCACTCGCCCACCTTCGTTAAAACTTGAGTGTGGTAAACAATTCTTACCTCCTATCAAAGAACTTTACCTACTATCATACACCTAAACGTCATATTTGTCAATAGCTAAAAACTCCTCTTCATTTAATACTTTTACGCCCAACTCTTTGGCTTTATTGAGTTTACTCCCCGGATTTTCTCCTGCCACCACAAAATCGGTATTTTGAGAAACGGCGGATACCACATCGCCCCCAGAGGCCTTAATTTTCTGCTTGGCTTCTTCGCGGGAAAGTGTTTCCAATGTGCCAGTTAAAACAAAAGTTTTACCGAAAAGCGGCAGTTTGGCGCTCTCTTTTTTCGGTTGCAATTTTATTTTTACATACTTAAGAAGTCGTTCAACCTTTTTTTGATTTTCCTTATCCGAAAACCATTCGGCTATTGAATCGGCCATTATTTCGCCTACATTTTCCAAAGCGTCAAGTTCTTCTTTTTTGGCTTTGCGGAGAACGTCAATGTCGCCAAAATGGTCTGCCAAATCCTCTGCCGTCTCTTCTCCCACATGCGGGATAGAAAGTGCGATGATAAAACGCGACAACGTAACCTCTCTGGCTTTATCTATCGCCTCTAAAAGATTGTCCGCGGATTTTTCCGCGAAGCGCGGAAGATTTAAAAGGTCTCCTTTTTTAAGCGCGAAAATGTCGTCAAAATGGGCTATGAGCCCCGCGTCCAAGAGAGCGTCAATGTTTTTTGGCCCCAGATGCTCTATATTGAAGGCCTTTTTAGAAGTGAAATGCGCGAGTTTTCGCCTATGTTGGGCGGAGGAATTTTTATTGACGCATCGCCACGCGGCCTGCCCGGGAATTCTTTCTATCCGTCCGTCCCCGCCACATTCCGGAATACGAGTCGGCCATTCAAACGGCTTCTCCTTGCCAGTTCGCATCTCTATTACCGCTTTTACGATATCGGGAATAACATCGCCAGCTTTTTGGATTATCACGGTATCACCGATGCGGATATCCAACCGTTTTATTTCATCTTCGTTATGCAAAGTGGCGCGGGAAACGGTTGAGCCGGCAACAGAGACGGGACGCAGTGTCGCCACGGGGGTGATAACGCCGGTTCGGCCGATTTGGAAAATTATGTCTTCGAGCACAGTGGTCGCTTGCTCGGCCGCAAATTTTATGGCGATACCGAAGCGCGGGGCCTTGCCCGTGTAACCGAGCGCTTCTTGATAGCTTTTTTCGTTGACTTTCACCACCACTCCGTCTATAAGGTAGTCGCGCTTGGCCGATTTCTTGTAGGCGTCTTTCCAGTAAGCAGTTACTTCGTCAATATCTTTGCAGTGCTTAAATTCGTCGTTTACTTTAAAGCCCAAATTTCGGAGGAGTTTTAGTTCTTCGGATTGGGTTTGGGGGAAAGAAATCCCTCCCTCCTCAGAAGGAGTACTCCCTTTACTCCCACCCCTCACCCTCGCTGACTCGGGAGCTCCCCTCTGGTAGGGGAGCAGGGGAGAATTGCCGATAAGAGCGATGTCGTAAATAAAAGTGTCCAGTTCGCGTTTTGCCGCCACGCGCGGGTCAAGCTGGCGGATGGACCCCGCGGCGGCGTTTCTCGGATTTGCGAAAGGCGGCTCGCCCTCGTCTTTCCTTTTTTTGTTCAGATGTTCCAGTCCGCTTTTGCTCATCCAAACCTCCCCTTCCACGATTATGTCAATCGGATTGTCTAAAAAAATAGGTACCGACTTTATGGTTTTTACGTTATGAGTTACGTCTTCTCCCACCAGACCGTCTCCGCGAGTGGCGGCGGTTTTTAAGACGCCTTTTTCATATTCAAGGACGACTTTTAGGCCGTCAATTTTGAGTTCGGCCGTGTATGTCGGCTTAGCGTTTTCTATTCCCCCCTGCTTCAGGAAACGCCTTACCCGAACGTCAAAGTCCTTTATGTCTTCTTCGGTAAAAGCGTCGTTAAAAGACCACTGCGCCACTTTGTGGGGCGTTTTTTTAAATTCTTTAAGTGGCTCGCCGGCCACGCGAAGAGACGGAGAATCCGGCGTTAAAAGCTCCGGATATTCTTTTTCAAGCTCTGAAAGTTCGCGTTTCAGTGAATCCAAGGCCTCGGCGGAAATGCTCTCCTTGTCCAAAACGTGATATTCATAACGGTATCGGTTTATGGTTTCCTTGAGTTTTTCCGCCCTTTTCTTTGTCTCTGGAGAAGGTTTTGCCATACGAAAACAGTATAACACGTCGGGAGAGGGTAATTAATATATCTTGAATTACGAAATACAGCAGGTGGCCCCCCCACGAGGAAAGCCACAAAAAAGTGACCTGAGCCCAGGGCAAGCGCCCTTGGAGCGCTTCGCCATGCCGTAGCCTTGGCGAAGGATGGGTCACTTTTTTGGGAGCTTTCCCTCGTGGGGGGAAGCAGGTGTTTCGTAATTCACAGTTCTTTAATATTCCGCTTTTATTCCCCTCTCTACCCTGTCGCTTCTCCCCGGCTGAGAACAATATGTGCGTCCCCTTGAATGTATAACCGTTTTGCCTTGTCCTCCAAAGTTTTTAACCACACTTATTACCGCGCATTCTTTTCCGTAGTTCACGACGAATTCCGTTGAAGTCGCGTATCCTCCCGGAACAGGAAACCCTTCGTTGTAATTTGTCCAAGGTACAGCCGAGCCGTTGCATACCAACTGATTGTTATAAGCAGCCGGACTCATGAAGGGACTTTCTTCCATATCGGGGTCCGGAGGAACACGGTCCCACAAAAGAGCGCATTCCATACCGGAGTCGGCGGCGTAAAAGGCGAATTGCGAATCACGACCCGAAGCCGACAATTGGACTTCTTTCAAAGAAATACCCATAATCGCCAGTCCGATTGACAAAAGCAACACGCCGGTCATAAGAGCGACGAGTAAGGTGAATCCTCTGTCTCTTAAGTCGTCGCTTTGAAAATTCAATGGAGATTGTAATTTTTTCATATTAATCCCAGTTCGTCATGTTGCTTTCAACCGTAAACGATTTTTGAGGAAAAGGAGGGGTTACCCATTTTACAACCACGGAAACCTTAACCTCCCCGCCGGTGATGCTTGTAATGTATACTTCACGCCAAAAGTTGGTAACTTCCGGAAGAGAGGAACTGTATCCGTAACGCGCGTTGTCTGAATACCATCCTTCAAAACGCAGACGGCTGTCGCAAGAGGCGGACGGGCATGTCTTGCTTGTCTTTTCTACAGTGTCTAAGGTGCATTTTTTACTGCCGTCGCTTGACGCGCAATTCTGCAAACCCACAAGCCAGTTCCTGCCCCTGAAAATATTTTCATTGCGTACGGCTTTGACAAATTCCAAAGCATCTTGGGCGAGATACGAGGAAATCATTTGATTTTTGGCTTCTCTGGCTCCGGTAAGCCCTTTCTCCGCCACCACCAGAGGCCCCGTGACAGAAAGCGCCAATACTGCCACCGCCACTATGGTTTCTATAAGAGAAAATCCTCTTTTTTTAGATTTATAAAACATATTTAAATTTAATCGGTTTCATCTCTATACCTCTGAACAACATAGGTTTGGAGGTTAAATCTTGTTTCCGCTCTGGGTCCGACTTTGGCTTTGCCTCCGACTGTCACCAATATTCTGGCGGGGTTGTTGTCATCGGAGGCGGCCCCTTCAACAAAAAAACTCAAGGTCTCAACGGTTATGTCTTCTGAAGTTAAAGACAGGCGTCCGTTTGAATCACCTCTCACAATTTCGGTTCCGGAGAGTTCATAAGAAACAATACCTCCCGAAGAAGACCTGAATACCACCGCCGGCTGGCTTTGGGTCTCGCAGTTGGCTGGCAAAGACAGGTTGCCGGACAATCCGCAATGGTAGTT
The DNA here is from genome assembly GCA_030699905.1 of bacterium. NCBI lineage: Bacteria > bacterium. The sequence continues at coordinate 36,220 of JAUYKQ010000029.1, read as the reverse complement.
ACTGCCCATGCGTAAATTTCTCGCCATGCTTTCAAGAGTGAAATTCAAATTGTTCATGACGGCTTTCATGGCTTGGGCTTGTCTGTTGGCGCTTATGATATAAAGTATGGCGCCGACGGACACCACCATGACAATTGAAAAAATCGCCACCGATACAATGAGTTCCACAAGAGTAAAACCTCTACAATTTAAACGCCCCGCGCATGCCCGAGCGGGAATGTTTAATACCCTTCCCTGAAAATGCTTGTTTTTCCTGTCTCCTTCTTTATTTTTTATGTTCGGTGTCATCTGTCCCATGTTACAAAATTATATATGGGAATGTTGCCGAATATCCATTTTGGCTGATTTCCCCAAAATTCGGCAACAGTCCCTTCATTTTACCGAAATCTGACCGGTTACGAAAATTTCTACCGTTTTTTTCATGCCTTGCGTAGAAGATACTTCTACAGTCGCCTGCCTGTATCTGGAATTCAGCGGACACGTGACTCCGCTTCCGGGCAGATCACTGCTTCTGTTTGAGCGGATGCAAGCGTCCGGCTCCGGACGCTTAAACATTATATCAAGGTAACTGATGTCACATTCATTTATCCTCGTGGGCAGTGAAGCGATGACGTCCACCCCGCAAACAGAGAGCGTATTGTCGCCAATCAAGGAAAATACCTTTACGCATTCACTTGAACCGCTACAGCTTGAACCGACACTGCCATCGTATTTTCCATTGCCATTTACATCGGCAAACAAGACAAAAGAGCTTTTTGAACTGGCGTTAAAGTGGATTCCGTAGGCATACTCAAACTGCCCCGTACCAAACTGTCTGGAACTTATGCCGTAACTTTGGGCTTGTCTTATGGAAAGCGCCGTATCGTAAGCGGCATTGGTCACAAGCACCGAACCGCGAAAACGGCTATGACTTATAATCACGATGGTAATGATAAGTATCGTGATGGCAATGACAATCAGAAGTTCTATAATGGAAAAACCTCCGGTATTTTTTCTTTGGTATTTCAAAGGCGCGAACATTTAATATTTAATACCATCTCCAATTAACGCTTTCACATTAACAAATTCTTGAATTTCCGGCGAAAAACGAGCTGGAGCGCGAGCCATATTGAGATATGGCGAGCGCGAAGCGAAGTTTTGCAGCCAAAATTCATGGATTTGTGTGAAATGGTTAATTGGAGATGGTATAAGCTGTCCTTTAAACGAGTAAAAGCGCTACGTCACCAACAGAAGTTTTGACACCAGAACGGTAATATCTATTCCCCATATATAAACAAGAAACATTCCGATAATCAGAAAAGGAGCGAAAGGAATCTCACTCTTCATTGTATGATGTTTGTCGCCATAAGACAAAGCATAAAACTCGCTTATCCTGCCTAAAGAAACGACGGCAATACCCCAAATGGCGCCGATCCAGAAAGCCAGCAAAATGGCCGAAAAAGCAGGCCAGAGCCCGAGATAAAAACCCAAACCCAAGGCGATTTTTGCGTCCCCCAGTCCCATCCATCTGCCACCCGATGCAAGCCATATCAGAGCAAAAGGAGTGGCGAGAACAGGACCGGACAAAAGCCACGTTGAGAACTCCCCACCGATAAATGTCTCAAAAAAAGAAAAATGGCTCGCGGGTAAATTCCAGACCTCAGAGAAGCTCCAGCCGTTTGCGCTTAAAAACAAAAAAAGTCCCTGAAAAAAAGACAGCCCCACAAACGACCAGACCAGACCGTCGGGAATTATTTTATGACGCATGTCGTAAACAACAATGGCGATAAGCAAAGACCAGATAGCCAAGGAAGCAAGCAGGTTCAAAACGTCAAAAAAAGAAAAGGAACCGGAAAACTCTTGAGCAAAGACAAAAATAAAAACAATACCGGTTAAAAACTCTACAGCGGGGTATTGCCAGGAAATTTTTGAATTGCAAGAAGCGCATTTGCCCTTTTGAAGGAAAAAACTGAGGATTGGAACGAGTTCACTCCAAGCTAAAGTTTTCCCGCAGGAAAAACACATGGAGCGTCCGTCCGATATCTTGCCCGTATTATACCGAAGCACCACGACGTTCAAAAAACTGCCGATGACCGCGCCCAACGCAAAGACAAAAAAAAGTGAAATGAAATCCATTTTTAAATTTTAGCACTTAAAGGGACTTTTGCCGAATAGGCTTTTGAGGTGATTTTTTCAAAATTCGTGCGAGGCGAAGTTTCAAATTTTTGGCTTAATACTGGAAGTATTGGCCAAAAATTTGAAACAAGCCGTAGCCGAATTTTGGGGAAATCAGCCAAAATGGATATTCGGCAACAGTCCCCTAAAGACCACCAAAAACAGGAAAAACTCCCCGCGAGACGCGGAGAGTTTAATATAGTCCGAAGGTTAGGGCTGTACTCTGTATTCAAAATCCGATGTTACGTTGGTGCTCGTGCATTGGGTCTTAGCGAAACTGTTGCTTGCTTCAAGTCCAACCCCCAGACAATACGAGCTGTTGTCCAATGAAACATCGTAAGTGTATTCTTCGGCTTCTCCTCCGACCGGAGCGGTTGGAATCGGGTCCATATAAGTACCCAATGTCACACCGGAGCAACCATTATCAGCCAATGGGTCCAACAAGTCCGGATATTCACCACAAGAGTCAACATATTGCGCCAGAGCAAGCTGGATTTGCCCGATTTCGGCAATTCTTTTGACATCACGCGCTTTTTCGCGGGCGGCGCCGAGAGAGGTCAAGACAATTGAAGATAAAATACCGATTATGGCGATAACAACCAAAAGCTCAATGAGCGTAAAACCTTTATTTTTCATAATCATGAGTTGCAATTTTCTTAATTTTAATCAAATCTCAAATAAACCCCGTCCACGCTGCTAAATTATTATACAGGTTTTTCTCACACCGCGCGTGAATACCTTGTGGATAAACCAGAGTCGGCAGATTTCTTAAAAACCGGCGGAAATGTTGTATATGGGCAAAAGAACGGAAGTCAAAAGAAACGCCACGCCGAGACCCAAAAGAATGACAAGAACCGGCTCTATAAGCCCTATTAGAGTATCAACGGCGGTTAAAACTTCCCGCCTGTAGAATCTTGCGAGTGTTTTCAAAATATCTCCGATACTTCCTGTTTCTTCCCCCACTTTCATCATTTGTATCATGATGCCGGGGATTTCGGGGTTTCTTGACAGAGAAGTTGAAACGGGACTGCCTGCCTTGACCGCCTCAACGGCATCCAAGAGAATTTTCTCGTAGACGGCGTTGTCCACCACTTCGGCCGTTATTTCAAGCGCCTTAACAATCGGAATGGCGGAAGCAAGCATGGTATTCAGGTTGTCAGCAATGCGAGACAGATAAAGTTTTGTGTAAAGTGTACCCACATAAGGAATGGAAATCTTGCTTCTGGCCAATCCTCTTTTACCATTTTGTGTCCGAGCCCATCTAACAAAGAAAAATCCTCCTATTATTAAAGCTACCAGCATGTACAAACCGTAATTGACAAACAAATCGCTGATTCCCATGACTATTCTCGTATAAATAGGCAATTCTTGTCCGCTTTCTATCAGAATTCTGGAAAGATTCGGAATTACGGTTGTAAGCATAAGCACCATAACGCCAACAAAAGCGATTATGACAAAAACGGGATATATAAAAGCGTTTTTAGCTTTGGAAGTAAGTTCGTGCGTCCTTTCCATGTGGTCGGCGAGATAAAGAAACGTTTCGTCCAATTTGCCCGACTCTTCTCCCGCCTTTACCATGCTTATATAGAACTTTGAAAAAATTTTTGGATGTTTTGAAAGCGCTTTGGAAATGGAACTGCCACCTTGCAAGTCATCCGCCACTTCGGTCAGTATCCTTCCTATGACCGGCTTTTCGCTCTCCGCCGCCAAAAGCCGAAAAATACGCAAAGCCGATACTTGGGCCTCAAACAGCGTGGAAATTTGCCGAGACAATAGAACGATATTTTTTGAGCCCACTCTCTCAAAAAAGGAGATGCGCATGTCAAAAATCCCGCTCTTTTCTGCGGACACTATTGAAGCCACGACCATTCCCCGCCTTTGCAGTGAGGAAATGGCGACATCTTCGTTTATGGCTTCAATGCTTCCCGGCGCCTCTTTGCCGGTGCTGTCTATAGAAGTGTATTTGAAAAGCATAGAGTATAAAGTATAACGTGTAGCGTGTAGCGTGTAGCGTCAAAATCGTGTAGCGTGAAGCGTATAGCGCGAAGCGTATAACGTGTAGCGTCAGAGTATTTCTTTTCCGGCGTTACACGTTACAAGTTACACGTTTCATATTATGGCGTTACATGTTTCGTGATTACATCATCCTCTCCAGTATTTTCGGATTCGTAGAATAAAGCATGGCATTTTCGGCAGTTATTTCTCCGCTTCGCACCAGATCGGCCAGAGTACGGTTTAATGATATCATGCCCTCGTCAAGACCTGTTTCTATAACAGTGTTTATCTCGTGGCTTCTCTTTTCACGAATAAGGTTGGAAACCGCGTTGTTTGCTATAAGCAACTCGTAAGCCGGAATAAGTCCGCCGGAGATACGTGGCAAAAGACGCTGTGAAAAAATGCCGGACAAACTGGATGCCAGCTGTACCCGTATCTGGTCTTGTTGGGCGGCGGGGAAAGAATCTATTATACGGTCTATTGTCTGAGCGGCGTTGTTGGTGTGAAGAGTTGAAAAAACAAGGTGTCCCGTTTCAGCCGCCGTAACTGCCGCTGAAATCGTTTCGGTATCTCTCATTTCTCCGATAAGCAGAACGTCAACATCCTGCCTGAACATACTGCTTAAAGCGGAATGAAAGTCCTTTGCGTCTATCCTGACTTCTCTCTGGTCCACGATTGACTGTTTCTGTTCATAAACGAATTCTATCGGATCTTCAATTGTCATTATGTGTTCCGGCCGTGTCTGATTTACAAGCTCTATCATTGAAGCCAAAGTGGTGGTTTTTCCGTGTCCTATCGGACCGACAACCAGAAAAAACCCTTGTTGCTTCTGGGTGAATGTCTCCAGTATCGGAGGCAAGTTCAGCTCGGAAATTGTTTTAATCTCCTTGGGTATAAGACGTAAAACGATACTTACCGCCCCTTGCTGGAAAAAGGCATTTCCTCTGAAACGGACTTTGTCCTTATAGCCGTAAGAAAAATCAACCACCTGTTCTCGCATAAAAAGTTCTTTGTTTGCCGGAGCCAAAAGCTCGTCAAGAAAACCCATAGTGTCTTTATGGGTCAAAACCGCCTTGCTTACAAGGGGCACGAGAAAACCGGACACTCTGATGGTGGGATTCTTGTTTTCCGATATGTGCAGATCCGACCCTCCTTCTTTAATGACGTCTTCTATCAGATTGAATAATTCTTTTTTATAGTCCATGTTCAAATCGTAACCCCAATACCGCAAACAAACGAGAAGCCGTTTTAAATTGGCGAGACACGCTCTCGCGTCGCGCCGGTGTCATTTGCAGATTGGAATCGTATTTTATTTTTTTAAAATTTTTCTTACCTCCTCTACCACTTCCGAAGGGATAGTGGAGGCCTTGACTATATATCCTTTAACACCGAGCTTTTCCGCCTCTTCCATATCAGTGGGCTGGCTTTGGTTTGTCAGGGCTATAGAAGCGGCATTCGGCAAAAGGTTTTCTTTTTTCATCACTCTCAAAAATTCCAGCCCATCCATAGAAGGCATGACTATATCAAAGACCACCCCGTCGGCCTGCAGACCATTCCTTATTTTACCCAAGGCCTCTTGGCCGTTATTCGCCGTTTCCACTTCAAACCCTTCGGATTTGAATTTGGCCGAATACATATTCACCAGAAACTTATCGTCATCCACTATTAGTAGTTTTTTTCCAGTTTGCGAATCCTTCATAGATATATTGTAGCAAAGTAAATAAAGTTTGTATCCACAGCTCGGATTTTCAATGGACTTTTTCTGACTTTCAAACAGAAATTTACAATTTGTTGACTTCCTCCCATGGTATTTTCTTCTCAAACGATTTTATTATGGCATCTTCTTTCATGGTAAGCATGCCCTGCGCGCGAGCCACTTCCATAAGAGCCGCTTCTGTCGGATTTTCCAAAATGACTTTTTCAACCGCGCGATCCATTGCCAATATTTCAAACACCGCCAAACGTCCCCGCGTGCCTTTTGGACACTCTTCGCTCGGAACCGCCTCCAAGACCTCTTTTTCAAAAACAATGTCTTTTTTAAACTCTTCAGGCACATCGGCAAACTGTTTGTCTATAGTGGCCTTAATGCTTCCTTCCACCGGAATCGGCTTGCCTGTTTGGGGACATATTTGTTTTACCAGACGCTGGGCGATTGCCAATATAAGAGTCGGCGCGATAAGGTACGGGTCAACACCCATGTCTATAAGACGAGGAATTACACCTACAGAGTTGTTGGTGTGTATGGTGGAAAGAACCAAGTGACCGGTCAGAGCCGCTTGAACGGCCAGTTGTGCGGTTTCTTTGTCTCTTATCTCGCCAACCATTATCACGTCAGGGTCTTGACGGAGAGTGCTTCTGAGTCCGGAGGCAAACGTGTAGCCGATTTCCGGACGAACTTGGGACTGACTCATGCCGGGGATGTTGTATTCCACCGGATCTTCAAGAGAAAGAACGTTCTTTTTTTCCTTGTCCAGCTCGTTAATCATGGAGTAAAGAGTGGTTGATTTTCCCGAACCGGTAGGTCCCGATATGAGTATCATGCCGTACGGTCTGTTAATCGCTTCTTTTATCATTTTCAAATTTCTCTCTGAAATACCCATTTTATCCGTGGGCAAGACGCCTTTTTCCGTATCCAAAATACGCATGACTATTTTCTCGCCGTAATAAGAAGGAAAAGTGGAAACGCGAAAGTCAATTTTTCTTCCGGCGATTTTGGCCGAAAATCTGCCGTCCTGCGGTTTTCTTTTCTCGTCAAGACGCATATTGGAGAGTATTTTTATGCGGGCGATTACAGCCGCGTGCACCTTGACCGGCAATATCAAACTGGTATTTAAAATACCGTCAACCCTAAAACGAACGCGGACTTTGTCTCCCACATGTTCCACATGAATATCCGAGGCCTGTCCTTCGGTGGCGTAGTGAAGCATGGTGGCGACTATTTTAGTAACGGGCGCTTCTTCTATTATTCTGGTTTCGCCATCGGCGGTCTTTTGAACCGACGCTTGCACGACTTCTTCTTCTGACAGTTCCGACTCCAGCTCGGTAAGAGCCCTCGTAACCTCGCTTGAAAGTCCTTTGTACGTCTGCATGACTTTGTCAAAGTCCGTTTTTGTTATCAAAAATATTTTGAAAGGCAGGTTTACTTTGGCCGATATAAAATTCAAAGCGTCCCGAGCTTCTATATTGTCAGGGTCCACGATGCCCACCTCCAAAACACCGTCGGCAAGTCCGATAGGAACAAATCGGTAGTAAAGAGCCGACTCTTCCGGCACGTATTTCAGGGTCTCAAAAGGAATGTTTTGGCTGTTTAAAACCCTTTTTGGAATATCAAAATAGGAGGACTTGGCCTCTAACAAAACCGCCTCTGAAACTCCGCGTTTTATTAGCGCGTCGTCAAGATCTTTGCCACTTTTCTGAATTTCGCTTTTAATGGCGGCAATATCTTTTTTCTCTAATATTTTTTTTTCTATCAGGTTTTCTAAAAAAGTCATGAATGAAATGCAACTTAGAGCCCATAAACTTTCCTACCACAAAGATAAAAGAAGAAACGTTCGCGCCGAATTTTGTCGTCTCGTAACTTTTGTCGCCTATATCTCCAAACCGCCGGCAGTAGCGCTTTCCGTACTTGTAGCATTGACATCGCTCCCAAAGGGCGCGAACGGGTTGTTTCTTCCTAAGGGCTGCGGGTCTATAGGCACGCTAAGGTCGTTTAAACCGTCAAACAAAGGAGAATCAAAAATACTTTTGTCTATTCTTATGGCCTTCATTTCGGCAAGAAGAGCAAGAAGCTCTCTGCCGACTATTATGTCCACAGGATTAAAAACCGTTTCAGTGACAAAAGAAGTCCCGGGGGACAGTTGAGGTGAATCGGACCCTCCCCTGAAAAACAAAAAATATACAGTGAAGAGAAGTGCCGCTATCACAAATCCAAGCTGAACCTTTTTGTTTTTTATAATTTGCATAAATTTTAAAATTTTACTTCAAAAAATACGTTTCTATGTCAACTTTGTACTCATAGTCGGCTTCGCTGTCAGCCGAAAAAGAAAGAGAAACGATATTCAAAACGCGCAAGCTTCTCTCCAGAGCCATCATGAAATTTTTAAAATTGTCGTACGAACCGGAAACGGTAAAGCCCAAGTTTACCGAACCGACCCCTGTTTGACCCCCGACATTTCCGTATGTTTGCGTTTCCCCAGCCGGTCCTCCCGCGGAGGCCGATGACGGAGAGTTGTTTTCCCCCGTGCCGTTGCCCGCCAAAGAACTGTTGGAAATGGCAATATCCCTTACAGAAAGAGAGTGGGAGAAGGCGGCGGCGCTTAAATCTATGGCAAGTCGCACAGAATCAACATGGTCAGGCAAAAGCTGTTTTACTTTGTCCCTGTCCTCTTGCGAAATGCCGTTAAATTCCTCCCACAACTCTTTCCTTCGTTTTTCTATTTCCGCTGTTTTGTCTAATGCTTGAGCGTATTGCTCTTTTTCCGCTTGAAGTTCTTTTATGCTTTTGTCTTTGAATTCCGCCCCGAAAGTCGCCCCCGAGTATTTCGGGTTTACATACATAAAGAAAAGTCCGACAGAAGCCAATATTAAAATTGCGGGTATTATGATGTTACTCTTCATTGATTGATTCTTTAAAAGATATCACGGAAAGAGGAATTGAAGCGGTAAAGCCGAAAGAAACCGTGCCCGTTTCCGTAAACTGGAAATTGGAAAAAACCGGATTTTTTACGAGCTTGTTGTTACCGAATTCATCCGACTGCAGAGCCACGGCATTGAAATCTACAGCTTCGCCGGAAAGAGACACTGACGCTTCGCTTCCTCCGGAAAAAGAATAGGTGAAAGAAGAAAAACGCACAGTTTTCAAAGTGCCTTCTTCAAAAATTTTGAAGATGTTTGACATTGCCGTATGAGAGTCCAAAATTTTTATGGACTCGCCGACGCGCTTGCTGAAACGGCTTATCTCCTCTATGGTTTGGGGTTCAAACTCTTTTTTGGCGCGAACCAGTTGGTCGTTCATTTCTTGAAGTTCTCCGACGAGCGCTTTGTGGTAAAAGAATGCGCCGGCGGAAGCAGCCAAAGATACTATGAAAACAATAGTGGCAAGCAAGGAAAAAATGCTCATGGTCGGTTTGCGAAAACCGGACACCGGAGCGACTGGCGCCCTTTGAGGAATAAACGAAGTTTTAAAACGCGGTTCCATGACAAAAAGTTTAACCCGAACGCCAGATAGCTATTTATACGAACAAGCGCGCGAACAATATCCTGACGTTGCAAATCTACGACATTTTTTACTCACAACTTCTGCCTAAAGTTTCTCGCCATTCAATTTGCATTTGTTGGCGATATTCGTATTTCGCTTTTAAATTATACAGCCAAACCGCCGTCATTAACACCCGCAACATGTGCATAGCCGAATTCTTATTTGCAGGGACTGTTGCCGAATATCCATTTTGGCTGATTTTCACAAAATCCTATTCGGCAACAGTCCCTTATTAACTTTGAGTTACGAAACTCCAAGTTATTGAGTTTCTTGGAGTTTCCTCAAAGCGACTCCAAGCGACACGGCAAATTCCGGCCCCGCCCCTTTCAACATATCTTCAAAAAAAGCCGGCGCTTCCACTTTTGAAAACGGGTCCGCTCTAAGAACAGGCAGTTTGGTCTTTTCGGCGGCAAGTTTTTCAAAATTTTTCAAGTTTACTCCACCTCCGGACAAAACAACCTTGCCAACCGCCTTGTTGTACTTGCGCTCGTAATTGCTTATTACCCTGTTTGCCTCGGCGAATATATATTGGACGGTACCGGCAATAAGTCCTGCCGCGGCGCGGGAATCTTGTATTGAACCCAGCCCTTTTTCTCTTTTTAAAACTTCCGCTTCCTTGGCGGAAATGTTTAAGGACCTTGAAATAGCCATTGTTATTTCCTGCGAACCTCGGTTTACGGTGTGGGAATTTCTTACTATGCCTTGTTCTATTATATAAAGTTTGGTGGCCGCCGCTCCCATATCAAAAATCAAAACCGGCTCTTTTTCGTTATCAAGCGAAGACCTTAACGTGCTCCATATTTCTATTTCATAAAAACTGACTTCCAATCCGGCATTTTTGGAAATATACTGGTATTTGTTCATAGCGTCGTTATGAATGGCGGCTATAAGTATTTCAACGGTCTTAAAGGGCGTTCCTCCGGCTGGTTTTACAGAAGTATCCGACTGACCTTGAAAAGAGCCGGGTGGCGGAGAGTTGCCGGCTGAATTTTCGGGGATAACAGACCAATCAAGCATCACTTCTGATATAGGCACGGGGATATACTTGCGAGCTTCTATGGGTATCATTGAAGCCAATTTATCTTCCGGCAAGTCAGGCATCGGCATTATGGAAAGCAAACTGGACCGCAAAGGAATGGCTATTCCGCATTTTTTCGTCGTAACATGGGACTCTCGCAAAACATCAATCAACGCCTCGCTTAACCTGACGTCGGGCAAACTGGCGGCGCGACCAACTTCGTGTCCGGCGTAAGGACCTAAAGCCAGTTCTCCGTAAGTTTCCAAAATAGCTCGGCCCCCTTTTTTCTTAAGTTGAACGATTTTAATGGCGGAAGATCCGACATCAATGCCTAAAACGCTTTCGCCACCTGAAGAAAACAGACCGGTGAGTTTTTTAAAAATAGCCATATATTAAAAATCCAAACCTAAACGCCTTAAAACGATTTGTTTGACTTTCGTTTTTTCCATTTGCTATCGTTTGTAGTTCGTAATGTAAATTGTATCATATAAATATGTTCCGAAAGGCCATTATTTTGTTGTTTGACCTTTTACTTCCCGAACCGCCTCAAGTTCGGCAGTTGCAAACCCTTTCCGTGTCTGAACTTGGCGAAAGAATAAAGAAAAGCCCGCCTGTGGAAAACGTCGGCATACAAGCGATATTTGACTACCGCGATCCTCTGATGAAACGCTTGATTTGGGAAATAAAGTACAGAGGAAATCGGCAGTTTATAAAAAAAGCAGCCGCGCTTTTTTACGACGAGCTGGTGGACATTTTGGCGGAGGAGAAAACGTGGCGAAATTTCAAAAATCCCTCGCTGGTCCCGATTCCACTTTCAAAGAAAAGGTTCAGAGAACGCGGTTTCAATCAATGCGAAGAAATATGCAAAGAACTGGCGACTCTTGATACAGGAGCCTTTTTCTCACTTGACCTTTTTCTGGTAAGAACCAGGCACACGGAAAAACAAACGGGGGCCTCCAAAAAAGACCGTGAAAAAAACTTGCATGGATGTTTTGCCGTCGCAGAGGGTTTGAGCGTGAAAGATAAAAATATTATTCTGTTTGATGACGTGACAACGACGGGCGCAACCTTAAAAGAGGCGGTTGAAACACTTAAAAAAGCCGGCGCGAGAAAAATTATCGCTTTGGCTTTGGCCCATTGACGGCTGACAAAACAAAACACCGAAACGCAAGAGGGTGATTTTCTTTGAGTTACGAAACTCGCTTCCGATGGATTTCTTTTCAATTTCGAGCGAGGCGAAGCAAAAATTATGAGGCATATACAGAGTATCTGTTGAATAATTTTTGCGAAGCCGTAGCCGAAATTGAAAAGAAAGACGCGGATTTGGAGTTTCGTAATTCAAAGATTCAAGCTAAGCCCCATGCGAGTGTCCGTGATGTATATCGGATTTGCCGGCATGGTCTTTTAGAAAATAGACGGCGAAGGCGGTTACTATCGGCACGGTCAGTATGAGTCCTATGCTCCCCGCTATTACACGCACAATTTCAGTGGCGATAACTTCCATGTTTATAAGAGAACTGAAATCGGGAGATGAAACGTAAAGAAGCATAAGAAGAGGCAACGCCGCTCCGGTATAAGCCAGAACCAAAGTGTTCACAAGAGCTCCGACATGCTCGCGTCCCACGCGCAAAGCTCTTTGGTATGCTTCCGCCCTTCTCATATCCGGTTTGCTGTCGTAAAGCTCGTCAACGACCGCCGATTGAGTTATGGCAATATCGTCCAAGACGCCTAAAGCTCCGATAATTATAGCCCCCAAAAGCAGAGCGGTGAAATTTAATCCGCCATCGGTGTTAAAATTCAAATAGACGGACTCCTCGGCCGCGAACCCTGAAAGGTTCGTGGCTTTCACGGCTAAAACGGCAAAGAATCCGGTAAGCGCTACGGCAAAAACAGTTCCGCCGAAAGCGACCGACGATACCCTGTTAAATCCGTGAGTGAAAAATATTGCCGCGAAAAGAATACCGGACGCCACGACAAAGCTCGCGAAAAACGGATTCCATCCGTTCAAAAGTCCGGGTATGAGGAGATAAAATATTATTAAAAAACTGCCCAAAAGCGCGAGCAGGGAACGCAGTCCCTGCATACGGCCAAAAACCAAGACCACTCCGACAAAAAGAGCCACGAGAACAAAAAGCGCGGCTCTTCTGTCAATTCCGGTTACAGTGTAACTTTCAGGTCCGTCCAAACCGGGGATTTTTTTAAAATAAAAAACGTCACCTTTATCAAGTTTTACATAATCATTCAAAATATTTACCTCCGTTTTGCGTCCCTCTCCGTCTAAAATTTCGGCTTTTATCACCTGATACAAATGCATCGTCCCCGTACCGGGGATTTCTTTTACTTCTTCGCTTACTATTTCCAATATCCTCGCTCTCTGCGGTTCTTGAGGCGATTCATATTCCACGTCTACCGCCATGGCGAAAACCGGCGACAAAAAAATCGCGACGACAGAAGACAGAAAAACATAAAGCGCGATGTTCTTTTTCATCTCTACATGGAAATCGGCCGATTGTCGTTTTGCTTCTTTTTAAACATGACAGCGCCGAGGACTATAAGAAGAAATGCCGACAAGGCCATCATTGGTATTGTAATATAACCGAAATTCATGACAAAACGCTGTGAACAAGAGGCCGAATATCCAACGGCGGTGCAGGGGAAAATAGATATTCCTGTTGTTTGCAAAATATAGTGAGAAAAAGCGATAAAAGCGCCAATAATACTTAAAATAATCGCTGATTTGATGAGTTCTTTTTTCTCGGACGCAAAAAGAGCGAGACCCAAAATCACAACCTGCGGATACATAAAAATGCGCTGAAACCAGCAGAGTTTGCACGGCTCGTACCCTATAATTTCAGAATATATCAAACTTCCGACGGTGGCCAAAAAAGCGGCGGCAAAAGCTAAGACCAGTCCGTATTTTTGGAAAAAGCCGGTCAGACGATTTTCTTTCCTTTTGAAAAAAAGAGAAATTACGGCAAGCGCCACAAGTATCTGCGCGACAACGGTCAAAAACGAAAAAGAATTGTTTACAAAAAGAATCATTTTTATGCAGGAAGTTCACAGCCGGTTTTTTCCGCCAAAGTTGAGAGAGGTACTTCACCGGAAAGACGCGACCCGTCCTCAAATTCCCATGTCGGATAGCCGGTGATTTCCTTATCAATACAAACTTGCAGTTGGTTTTTGCCATCAGGTGTTGAACATTCAACATAAGGCAGACGCTTTTGCGAACGACCAAACATCATTTTTTGATTTTGACAGTGTGGACACCAAAAAGCTCCGTAAAAAGTCGCGCCCTTATCGCCAAGGCATTGGGCAAACGCATCAAGAGGCGCGGGCCTCTTTGCCGCCATAGTCAGAAGAAAAAATCCGCCGGCGACGGCAACCACTACTACTCCCCAAAGGGCCAAAGTTTTTGTTTTACCGGTCATATTACTTCTAATTATATCCACTAAACTTTCAAAAGCAAGGGTGAGTGCTGATAATAACGGCGAAACGACCCGAAAATTCACTTTGATAATTTTGTAAAGAGAAAGGGCGACCTTGGCTATTGCCTTGGTCGCCCTGAAATTTCTCAACGCTTCCCGATTACTTTCGTTGTGCGGTAGGAGCGTCAATACTGATCCACCCCTTCCGGTCCGAAGTCCGGAACCAGCCCTTGACCTTGGCAGTCAGAGGACGGCCGACGCAGTATCCCTCGAAGCACCAGCTATCTCCGGAGCCGTCTTCCCAGGAGATGCTGTTGATGACGACCTCGACCTGTTTTCTGGAGCCACCGGGGTCTTGGATGGTGAAATTCACCGACTGCCGACCAGGGTTTGGCTTAAGGAAAAAAGCCACTATGAGGTCGCATTTGGACGGGGCGTTTATTATAATGTTGTGTGTCATACGACACCTTTCTTTGAACAGTAGGTTAGATGGAGAACCCACATACTCCCTTATCTCCCACCTTTCGGTGCAAGAGACGACTTAGTCATACGACTAAGAATCTCTTATTATTTTAGCACAATGACAGATGTCTGTCAATAGGAATTTTGCTTCCGATTTTCCTAACCGAAAATCTTTAAAACCCCCAGTATTACTTATCGAAATCATTAAAGCGTGGGACAACTCTGACTTCCCTCCTTGCGAACTTCGTCCAATTGGCGGTGTACTCGGGTATGGTACCCCACACTCCAAGCCTTGTAAGGCTATTTTAGCGCATTTGGGATGAGAAGAAAAAGGTTTGTGGGTCGCTAGTCCATTTTCCAAAATGCGACAAATGCGACAGTCCTTTGAGTATCCCGAAATCCATCTTGAGGTGGCTTATCCACGAGCCGGCCCCTTGCGCTCTTTTACCCGGGTCCGCTATGATTTAGATACAAAAGAATAAGTCGTCCTTACGGGAGTACCGAGGGACAAGTCTAACGGCTTGGTCTGCGTACTCTCTGTCCTTACGGAAGAACCGCGGGGCAAGCCACAAGAAAGGCTTGTCTCTTTTGCTTTATAAGCAGGTTAACCGTAAAAATATGAACGACAAAATTCATATCGTGGAAGTTCCGATCAATGAACTTCGGGGTTCAGAGTACAACCCAAGAAAGCACTCCAAGGAGCAAGCGGATCAGCTAAAAGAATCGATCCGCAGATTCGGTCTAGTCGATCCGATCATCGCTAACTCCGCAATCGAACGAAAGAGTGTTGTCATCGGCGGACACTTTCGGTTGGAAGTTTCTAAAGAGCTGGGATTCGAAACAGTACCAGTCGTGTACGTAAACATTCCTGACCTCGACAAAGAAAAGGAATTAAACGTTCGTCTTAACAAAAACACTGGAGAGTTTGATCTAGAACTTCTCGCAGAATTTGACGAAGAGTTTCTCAAAGATGTTGGTTTCAACAGCGAGGAGATAGACAACATATTTCCCACAGAAGAAAACATCGAGCAATTCGATCTCAAGAAAGAGCTTGAAAAATTGGATATCCAAACCATCACCGTTCAAAAGGGAGATATCTACGAACTCGATGGATCACGATTGCTATGTGGTGACTCAACCATCGAGGCAGACATGCTTAAGCTTATGGACGAACACAAAGCCGACATGTGCTTTACCGATCCGCCATACATCCTCGACTACCTTAAAGGAAAAACGAAGCAGAAGGACGGCGTAACAACGGGCTTTGGTGCCAAGAAAAATCGGAGGTATCTGGAAACGGATGTTCTGCCGGATAATTTCACTGAACTATGGATGGGAAATGTCCACAAGATCGCAAAAGAAAGTTTCTCGATAATCGTGTACGAGAACTGGAAAAACATTCGCACGATTTGGAGTGAGATGGAAAAGTATTGGAAGGTAAAGAACATGATTGTTTGGCATGTGCCGAATCGGAATCAGGGATTCGCGGCGAAGAATAAATTCTTCTCAAAGCATGACATCGCTATGGTCGGTGCTACCGATGATGTGTCTGTTCAAAGTATCGATGAGGACGAATTGCTTGAAAACGAGTACGAAACCGCCCTCTATGCGATATCCGGCAAACCGCATTGGGAATCATACGGACAGGGAAAGAAAATCTGCCCAACCGACTTCATCGACTACAAATCGGCAGACGAAAAGTCATCAGGCCAAGGAATTATCTTCGGTACTAAGCCGCTTGAGATTCTCATCCCGTACATCAAGGTGCTCACCAAGCGCGATGACTTGATCGTGGAGCCATTCGGCGGAAGTGGATCGACGCTTATCGCCGCCGTAAAAATGAACCGCAGGTGCTTCCTGATAGAGAAAAGCCCTACGTACGCTCAGGTCATCCTGCATCGCTGGGAAAAAGAAACCGGCAAGAAGCCACTAAAGATCAACTAGCATGATAGACCTTGAGACAAAAGAAAAGCTTCTCAAGGAGATCGAGAAAAGCGGTAACGTGTATTTATCGTGCATGAAAACTGGCATTGATAAGGCAACATTTTACCGCTGGAAAAAAGATGATAAACAATTCAACAAGAAAGCCACCGAAGCAATAAAGAGAGGAAGAGAAAACAATTGTGAACTCGCTGAGCACGCTCTGATGTTGAACGTCAAAGAAAAGAAAATGGATGCAATTAAATATGTCTTGAGCCATCAGTCTAAGATATACAGACCTAAAGACAGGAAAGTATTTCTCGTTCACTCAAACACCAAAACCAGTGACAAAGCAATTAGCGCAAAAAAGAAAGAGGATATCCGCTCATATACCACTGGGTATACAGACGCCATGAAAGAGTTTATGGAAAACGAACGAGATGTGTATGAGAAAGAGAAACACCCATCTACTGAAGAAGAGGTTGTGGATAGACTTGAGGACGTTCGTAGCGGAAAAGCTGAAGTCCCAGACGACAATCTTATGGAAGAAGCAAAAAGACACTATGCCAAAAGGAACGGAGAAGTCCTCGATGACGAAGAAAAGACTGTTAAACAAAATCTTCCGCCACCCAAAGACGAGGCTGAATCAGGCGGTCAGGTGGTGAATAAGATTGTCCTCGATCTACCCGGAGATGACGACGAGTAAAATTAGGAAAACAAAGACGTTATTGGCACTGAGGACTCAAATCCC
The DNA here is from genome assembly GCA_030699905.1 of bacterium. Lineage (NCBI taxonomy): Bacteria > bacterium. The sequence continues at coordinate 19,238 of JAUYKQ010000029.1, read as the reverse complement.
GATCATACTTAGCGAGCAATTCTTCCAGCGTGTTGAACGACTCAAGATACTTCAGATCTTGCCAGCCATCACAAGAATCGAGGTAGTAGTACTTGGACGTACCATATGAGGAGGTGTGGTATTTGCCGGTTGTTTGAGTATCTGTATCAGAGGATACGGGGTCGGCCACGCCGTTGCAGGTGTTCGGTGACCATAATCCCTTTCCGACATTTTGCGCGGCGAGTTGGGCCACCTTGAACTCTGCCTGATACTTATACGCTTTGTCGTATGTGTACTCGTAGGCATACCCATCGGCGACCATGGCTTTGTTGAAGAACAAGCCGTCATCGCGATAGATGTAGACGAGAAGCCGTCCGTACCTGTCGCGTGTGTCCTGGGTCGGGTCGGCTTCAATGCGAACCTTCTGACCGGAGAGTAATGCTTTTGCACGGTTAGATGCTTCGGTGCCGAAACATTGTACGGGCTTCCGTGGATCAACGGTCTCTGGAGTATCGATGCCGATAAGCCGGAGCGTTTCCACTGTGCCATTCATATTTATCTTGAGCGTGTCACCGTCAACAACATCAGTGACTGCATAGTATTGAAATTGGGGCTGAGTCTGAACCGGAACAGAAGGAGGTTTCTGTGTTTGCTCGACAGCCGGTTGATGAACTTCTGTAGTTTTCTGTTCAGGTTCCGGTGTTGAAGCTATAGGTTCGTTTACCTCAACCTCTGCTGTTGTTTCTTCTTGCGCTACGATGGGTGTTTGTTGTATTGGAGTAGGTTCAGGTGATGGAGCAAAGATCCCGATAAGGATAAATAGCCCGATGACACCCCCTACGCCGTAGAGGATTTTTTTAACCATATGTTGATCGCGATTTGTTGCTAAAACTCGATGTTCAGGTACACAAAAACCCGGACACCAAGGTGAGCCTTGCGGCCCCTACCAGAGTTTCCCCTGATAACGCGATCAACGCCCCTGATGCCGGGGTTTTTACGTTGATCGCGCTTTGAGGCCATGCCGGAGCCGAAGCTGCCGGTTTAGGCCCTAGCCCCTTTCGGGGCACATATTCAATTGTACAAGTACATGATAGCAATTTTTGCTATCACTTGGAACCTTAGCTCGGATTCGAGAGGTTGCGAAGAGGGGTTATCAACTCCGATAATATACCGCCCAGAGCTCTTATTCTTTGTATTGCATCCGGAGAGGAGATATAATTGAAATGATGGCCGTCGCTACAACACAAGAGATACAGAAATTATTTTCAACACTTAAACCACGAGAGGATTGGTCTTTTCGTGACGCAGGTCGCTCGCAGACTACAGCTTTCACGCATGACTATCATCGGTATCCAGCAAAATTCATTCCACAGATTGTTCGTAAATTGATTGAAGACTATGCACCGGGCAACGCACAAGTTGTCTGCGATCCATTTGGAGGTTGTGGCACCACTCTAGTGGAAGCAAAACTCTTAGGGCATCACAGCATTGGTTTCGATATTAATCCGGTTGCAAAGCTCATCACTCAAACAAAGACTACTGCAATAAATCCTCGCACTCTCGCAAACCACAGGCAAAGATTCCTGGGGTACTACGATGTCGCACCACACGTTTCTTACCAGCACCATCCCCGCATTAACTACTGGTTCGATGAAGAGACTATTGCCGAACTCGATAAAATCTATTATGCGATTAAGAAGATTAAAAACCACAATGTTCGAAGATTTTTCCTCTGCGCTTTTTCACACAATCTAAAAAATTGCTCACGTTGGTTGATGAAAAGTATCAAGCCAACAATCGACAAGGAGAAGATAATTCCTGTCCCGAAGCAATCCTTTCTCCGGCACCTTGATTCGATGATCAGAAAGAACGATTTATTTTATGCAAGACTTGCGGAATCAGGACGTATTACTGTGCCAGCTAAAATGTATCGAAGGGATTCCACAAAGAAATTCCCAATCAATTCAGAATCCGTCGATCTTATTGTTACCTCGCCACCCTATGTCACTTCGTACGAATATGCTGACCTCCACCAGCTCTCACTTCTTTGGTTCGGAGACGATCCGAAACACTTCAAGAAATGGCATCATTTCAGTAATGATTTTATTGATTTCCGACGCACTTTCATAGGTACAAGCTCCAAGGCAAAAAAGACAGGTGATTTCAATAGCGTTATAGGCAAACAGATTGTGGATGATCTCATGCTTGTAGAGAGGCCTCTCGCAATTGATGTTGCCAATTATTTTCTCGATATGCAGAAGGTCTTTGCTGAAACACACCGTATCCTCAAAAAAGGAGGAAAGGCTTGCGTCATCATTGGCAATACTAGTCTCCGGGGTGTCGAGATATTGAACGCCCAAGTTGCAGCTGAGCAAATGCAAGCGGCTGGTTTTACAAAGGTGGATTTCATCAAACGGGAAATACCCAACAAGATGATCACACCTTGGCGCGACATAGAGAGCGGAAAATTTACAGGGATGGACAATCCGTCCAAGACGCGCGCTTACGAATTTGAGTACGTGGTTGTGATGGAGAAGTAACTAGCGAAGTAACTTCTTGATATTTTGGATAGTCATTTTTGAGGCGGCACGGATTGCCTTCTCAAACACCTCTTCACGCGGGTCCGTGGTGCTGGTGCCCCCGTTGTTATTAAGTGTCAGATCCTTGAACTCCAAAAACATCCATACTGAATTTATATAGATTTGCTTAAGAAGCACGTCCTTTGCTACCTCTCTGTCGTTAACCGATATTTTTCGTAGATCTTCGAAAGGTTTGGAATCCACGTTTATTTTAATACGCTTCAAGTCTTTCCAGGAAGGAATTCTTGCTACACAGTGTTCATCCCAGACAGGGGTATCGTTTTCCCAATTTGCCCGCTCAACTCTCTCTGGTTTAGGCAAATCTACTTGAGGGTCCGTATCGGGAGGAATGATTTCAATCGGGATTGAAATTTCAAAAACATTCTTTTTGTCTTTGATGGCAATTACAACGTCTTCAACTTTGCGAACATTGTCGTTTTTGTAACGCAACTTAATAGAAAGATCGCCTTCCCGTAGTTTTGGTTTTCCAAAATCAATATCTTCATGTGGCTGTATTATTATTGACCCTGCATCAATGACTCTTGTGAAATAGTCATCAGTCGCGTCGGTGTTGATCCTCAACCGGATTGATTCTCCGATGGGGATGCGAAGTGATTTTTTTGTTGGATTGAAAAAAGTTGGAAACTCTTTACCTATATAAGGCACTCTTTCCTTGAGCGAGAGTGTGACCGTTCCGTTCATTTCGATGGATTTTGACGGCACTCTTAGATGAAAAATCAGCGCCTCCTCTTTCGGTGCCTTAGCATCAGGATTTGGATCGACGCGGAAAGTCACCTTTCCATTTTTGTACGAAGCAAAGGCGATCTGAAAACTCTCTGATTTACCCCAATCATACTCTCCGCGATCGTCTCGACGTTCAAAAAGCTTAGAGTCTGCCCCAGTGTCAAAGGATATTTTGCAATAAGAACCCTCTTCAACTTCACGCGGGTCAGAACCCACTAGATCAAATTTCTCGGGTAGATATGTGCCCTCATATTCAGGATCAACGGGCGGTTCGTCTCCCTCGTCTTCTTTAACTGGGAAGTCGTCTCCGAGGTCGAACAGCTCTCGTAATTCAGGCTGACTCTCGATTTCTTTCATCAGTTCCTTGCGTAATGCTTCATCCTTAAACGAGTCCTCTGAAGTGAATGCTAGTCGTGCATATTCTTTGTCCAACTCCTTGAATGTCTCGTTGGCAAAAAATATCTTCAATCGTTCGAGTGCGAGTCTTGTGGTTGCATTATTCTTGAACTTTTCGCGACCAGAGTGGAGCATCTGTGCAATGGGTGGATTGATATTAGAAATATCAATAAACGCAAAAAGATAGGGGGATAGGTCGACGAGTTCGCATTCGTTCCTCAGCCACGAAAGACTTTCTGTATGCAAGACGAGTCCATCTTTAATAAAAAAGATTTTCTCGGTGGTATCGAGGTATGAACTGAGATCCGACTCGACCTCCGTTTTATGCTTAATTACAAAAACTTCAATTTCTTTTTTACCAATCTCACCAAGATCTACGGGCAGCTTTTGCGGGTATGCATCTCTGAGTATCTCTTCTTTTCTTAGAAGTTTTTCGTGCAAGCCGAAAATTGTGTAATCAATTCCGCCCTTATATTCGCGTAATTCTTTTAGATAAATTGGTAGTGGTGCATCGGGGAGTTTTTTCTCCATAAATTCGTTGAGTCCCCTAAACACAATGTTGCCGCGTTGTGGAAGTTGGTAGTCGTACAGCCGGACAAGACACCCTTCTTCGAAATCGAAATTGTCGACCTTGATGGGTTCATCTGCAGGGAAAGAGAATATGTCTTCGGTCGACTTCTCAACCAAATATTCGTATATGAATTTTTCAGAAGGATAGTCGAATCGCTTTCTAACTACAGTAAAGCCGAAATGGTCATAGTTCGCGTCTCTAACTTTATCTTCAATAGACGGAGGTCTCCTACACAAAATAAGCTGCACATAATTAAAATCGTATGTATTTGGGTTGCCGGCGAAGCCTAAAGGACTGGAACCTCCCTGGTTGTAAGTTCCGTAAACAAACGGAATTTTTTCCTTAATGTTTTGGTTCAAGCTAACGACGGTACTTTTTATGTTATTGGGTTGTTGCCCCTCACCCTTATCAATGATGGTGATTGTCGGGCGATCTTTCTTACCTTCTGCAGTTACGCGTAGCCATTCCTTTGCAAACTCCGAGCGCTTTTCACGAAGTTTATCCTTGCCACCGAAAAACCGTTCTATAGCCTCGGCCATATTTTTTGGTGCAGTATCCCGGTCACGGGGGTCTATACCTTCTTCGTAGCATCGGCGCATTAATATCGCGTCGATGGAATTCGTAACCTTTTCCATCAGGGCGTTGTCTGCATCATGCATCTGCCCATCTACGGTACCAACATTGTTCGATCGTCCACCATAAAATAACCACCCCTCCTCATCAAGTTTTTCCGCCTTGATTATCTTCTCAATCTCTTCTGAGGTCTGACATTTCAGAATATCCAGGAAGATTTGTTTATTTTTCTTGTGGTTCATGGGTTTAAAGTTTAAATTCTCGCTTCTTAGGGAAGTGGAATTTTGCCTTGATCTCCTTCACCCTCCTGTCAATCTCTGAGAAAATTTTATCGACATCTTCTTCGTCATACTCGTATGCTTGTCGATTAGAACAATTACCCAAGACCTTGAGTCGTTGAAGGACTCCATTTGTTCGGAGTGTTGCTAAGCGTTTGAATCGGTCTCTAGGGGTCTCTCCTTTTTCTGTTCCTTTACTCATATTTTTAATATATATCATACCCTTGTAAGGGATACAAGTGCTTGCATAGGATATTCGTTACTTCAACACAGATCAGTATTACCGGCTAGATTAATCAATTTCAACAAAAAAGTTACCAACTTCTTACCTACTCGGGACGCTCTAGACTCCTAGAGCGAGTTGCGTCATTCATTGGGCTGTATGAAAAACGCAACAATACAAGCGCCACAAGGGATGGTGGCCAAACAAGAAGCAATCCCCATAAGGGTTCGATACTGCCTTTATGCGAGAAAAAGTACTGAGTCAGAGGAACGGCAGGTGCTGTCTATAGACAGCCAAATTAAAGAGATGCTCCAGCTCGCTGAACGAGAGGGTCTGGAAGTAGTGACTATGAAGCGAGAGAGTCACTCGGCTAAGGAGACCGGACAACGGCCGGTGTTCAACGAGATAGTTGAGGAACTGGGAGATGGAAAGTTCAACGGCATCCTGACATGGGCACCCGACCGCATATCAAGAAACGCTGGCGACCTTGGTAAGATAGTGGACTTAATGGATGCAGGAAAGCTTCATGAAATACGCACCTATGGACAGAGTTTTAGGAATAATCCAAACGAGAAGTTCTTGCTGATGATTCTCGGAAGTCAGGCAAAACTTGAGAACGACAACCGAGGGATCAATGTTAAGCGAGGACTACGGACAAGAGTTGAGATGGGACTGTGGCCGGGAATGGCACCACTTGGGTACCTCAATCAGAAACTGATGGATCGCAAATGCCGGATTGCTATAGACCCAGAACGTGCGCCGGTCGTGAAGCAAATGTTCGAGAAAGTCGCATACGAACACTGGAGTGGTCGCAAAGTATACAACTGGTTGCGCTTCGACCTCAACTTCCATACACGCGGTAACAGACCTTTGACACTCTCTGGCGTATACCGGATGCTTCAAATGCCAATCTACTATGGACCTTTCGAGTATCCGAAAAAATCAGGACAGTGGTATCAAGGAGCACACGAACCAATCATCACCGAAGAACTCTTTAAGAAAGTGCAGGAACAACTGAAGCGCGACAAGATAGTCAGAGAAAACCGAGAGTTCGCCTTCACCAAACTCTTCACCTGCGGTATGTGTGGATCGGGCATCACAGCACAAGAGAAATACAAAGATCTCAAAGACGGTACGAACGCAAAGTACGTCTACTACTCCTGCTCGAAGGCGAGGGATCGCAACTGCAAGAACAAGTACATCCGCGAGGAAGAACTGATTGAGGAGCTGTTCAAGGTCATCGACAAAGTGAGTATCAACGAGCTGGGTATGCGGATGAAGCTTGAGGAAGAGATCAAGCGGTTCAACCGACTGCAACGACTAGCGGTCAAAGGAAAACCTAAGATGCAGATTGACGAGGATGATATTGCTACGCGCGAATATGCGAAGTATGTTCTGCGCGAGGGCACGCCACTGGAGAAGCGTGAGCTGATGGGACATCTGCGATCGAGACTCGTGCTGAACGACAAGAAGATTACGCTACTGAACGAATAGAGGTCTTTCGGATAGAAATCGCAAACCACCTTAACCGGTGGTTTTTGTTATAATTTGCACGATATGCCACCAAATCTTCCATTACCCAAAACTGCGGATGGTACGTTGCCGGAGATCATTGCACTCTGTCAGAAAGTTGCACCCGGACAGAAAGCTGTGTACTTGGAGATCGAACCTGTCGAGGAAGCTATCGTGAATGAGTGCTATGGCAATGTAGATAAGGCTATCCATAAATCTGGTGGTTCCATTCAATACGGTTGGCAGATATGGGAGACGATGCCAGACGTTATGGCAGAAGCAGAATTCCATGCGGTGTGGAAAGATACTGATGGGAATTTGCACGATGTGACCCCTAAAGAAATGCCAGGTATCACAAGGATTCTCTTTTTACCCGATCCCACGCGAAACTACTCAGGCAGGCAGATAGACAACATTCGTATCGCACTGAAGGATGATCCGCTTGTGCATTCATTCATAACAAATGCGGAGTCGTATTTCGAGGTGACCAATAGGGGTGAGCTAGCGGATTATCATGGAGAGATTGATCTAACTCCTGAGATGAAAGATTTGATGCGAAAAAACGCCGAGCTGTTTCTCGCTATTGTTCAAAAATACTATTAAATTTAAACCCGTAAGTAGCTTTGTGGGTCACATCTCGGCGTCGAGCTTGCGGGACACAAAACTAACAGGTTGTCAATGCGGTGGGAGTGAGATTCGAACTCACGAGGCCTTTCGACCTGGCGGTTTTCAAGACCGCTCGTTTAAACCGCTCACGCATCCCACCCTAACTACTAACAGTTAATCCAAAAAATTCTACCATATTAAAGGCCTTTAGGCGATAGAAACATTCGTAACCCCTCACACTCTTATTCCGAAGAGCCACGGGATTTTTAAATCCTCCGTCACATAAGAATAGGTAAGAAAATTTTCACTGCATCAAATTCGTAGCCAATATTCGTCCCACCTTGATTGTTTCTTTGTTTGAAAATTGATTTATTGAAAATTGATTGAAAATTGCCTGCCCCGTGAGAGCGAAGCGATTTTACGGGGAAAATTGCAAAATTGAAAATTCCCTCACCATTTCCCCAAATCCTCCGTCACATAAGAATGTGCCACCTCCTTTAAAAAGGAGGAATAAAGCCACTTTCTGATAGGTGTAAGGGGTTACAAACACCCTTCATCAATTCCCCATTGTGTGTTGAGTAAATTGATATATAATAGAACATAGTAACAAAGGATATAATAAGTAATGTTGAACATTCCGCGATATTATTATTCACCACGTTAGAGGTTTAGCTTCACACACCCCACAAACACCAATGAACCCAAGATACTACATTATAATAATCGTACTTATTGTCATTGTCGTCGGCGGGATTTTACTTTTCAACAACACTGACGACGGTTCGGAAACGGACGTGGATAACGAGCCGGTGGCTTGCGCCGCCGATGTCCGAGAGTGTTCAGACGGCTCGTTTGTATCGCGTGTGGCGCCCAGCTGTCAATTCGCGTCATGCCCCACCGGATCCACCATTATAGAACCTGATTCCACCGAAAGTGGCGATAACCAGTCGTCTGAAGAAATGACCGACGCGATCACAGTCCGATACACAGGCAGTCAGTTTTCGCCAAAAACAGTCACAATAAAACAAGGTCAGACCGTTCTATTTATAAACGACAGCGACAGGCCGATGTGGGTGGGTTCTGATATTCACCCGACACATTCGCTTTACCCTGAAAAATCCGACTCCGACTGTCTTGGAAGTTCGTTTGACCAATGCGGTTCCGGCGGACGCGGCACCGAATATGAATTTACTTTTGAAAGAACGGGCGTATGGGGATATCACAATCACGTAGCGCCGGGACATACGGGGACTATTACCGTTCAATAGGAATTGAACGGAATTCCTAATTCACCTAATTGCCTAATTAACCTAATAAAATTCTAAATTAAAAATTTCCAATTAGAGATAAATAAGACAACTATCCATGGATTTAAAAAGAGAAAAAATCGCTATGCTTTTTCTTCGCTTAGGCGTTGCTTTTTCTTTTACATACGCGGCAATTTCAGGTTTTCTGAATCCTATCGATTGGGTCGGTTTTTTTCCCGCCTTTATGCTGGACTATATCCCCGGCCCCACACTTCTCATAATCTGGGGTGTTATTGAAATTATTTTGGCGATTTGGATACTTTTTGGCAGGAAAATTTTCATTCCTTCGGTTATCGCTTCGCTCTCTCTTGCCGGTCTTATATTTTGGAACTGGGGAGCGCTAGACATCATATTCCGCGATGTTACCATTTTAATGACGACTTTGGCTTTGGTTGTTTTTAGTTACAGGAAATAGTAGGCGGAGATTTGAAATTTACGAATTTTGGCAGACGCCGTATAAAAAGGCCGGAGGCATTGTCTTTGGCGTTTTTTGGTTTAGTTCGGCTCATTTGTGAGTTCCGGAAATCTCACATACAATAGACCGCATGGATAGTAACCACCTCATAGAAGAAACATTTCGCCTTCTGGAACCGCAGAAAAAAGCATTGAAAAAACTCGGCCTCACGACCATCCGTGATTTGCTTTACCACTTCCCCGTCCGGTACGGAGACGTGTCGGAAATGAAAAATATCGGTTCTCTTTCCGCCGGAGAAACGGCGGTGGTTTTCGGGCGAATTGGAAACTTGAAAACTAGCAAGGCCTACCGTAAAAAAATCCCGATGGCCGAGGCCCGAGTTGAAGACGAAACGGGAAATATAAAAGTGATTTGGTTTAACCAGCCATATATTGCCAAAATGATTCTTGAGGGCTCGCTTGTTCGCATAGAGGGTAAAATCTCGCAAAGACGTCCTTCTCCCCATTCAGCGAACTATACACCGAGCGCTACACCCATTTTGTATTTTAGCAATCCAAAGATTGAAAAGGTGGACAAAATACCGACAGGCGTGGGGGATTCTCTTTTTGGTAAAAGTGCGAAAGACGAGCACACCTTGTATCCGGTTTATCCGGAATCACGAGGCATCACTTCAAATTGGTTTTATCACGCCATCTCCAAAGTGTTTAAATCAGGAATTTTAGATAAACTTTCCGACCCTTTGCCCGAGGAGATTTTGAAAAAATACAATTTGCCCTCATTTAAAACATCTCTCCTCTGGATACATGCCCCGAAAAACCAAAATGACGCGTTGGCCGCCAGAAAACGATTTGCTTTTGAAGAAGTTTTTTTGATACAGCTTGAAAGGCAGAAAGTTAAAAAAGAGTATCGGAAAAATCCGGCATTCGTTATTGAACCGGAGGAACGACACGTGGAAGAGTTTATAAAACGTTTTTCTTTTGAAGCGACAGAAGCCCAAAGAGGCGCCATTAAAACAATTCTGGACGATTTTAAAAAAGGCCACGCGATGTCTCGTCTTTTGGAAGGAGATGTCGGAAGCGGTAAAACGGCCGTGGCGGCTACGACCGCTTTTGCCGCCGTTACCACCCGACCCAAATCCCAGGACTTTGGAACATTGCAAGTGGCATATATGTGTCCCACCGAAATACTGGCAAAACAGCAGTTTGAAAACTTTATTCAATATTTCGCTTATCTTGGCGTAAACATAGGGCTCATAACAGGCGAAAAATGCCGAAAATTCCCTTCTAAAGTGAACCCCAAAGGATGGACGGATATTTCAAGAGCGCAACTTTTAAAATGGGTAGAGAGTGGCGAAATAGCCGTCCTTATCGGCACTCACGCTCTTATTCAAAAAACCGTTCGTTTCAAACACCTCTCCTATGTCATCATAGACGAGCAACACAGGTTTGGAATCAACCAGCGCAAAGCGTTGGTTCGCAGATCTAATGCGGATGAAACGCGGATCAACGCAGGTGTAAGAGAAGCAGATATTCACTCCAACGGTGATTTATTATATAAAGATCTAACATATAGAATCAGAAATGCTATTTTTAAAGTAGCTAATGGACTAGGACTTGGCCATAAAGAAATTATCTATCAAAAAGCGTTGGTAGAAGAATTTGCCGAATGCGGACTGTCCTACTCAAGAGAAAAGCAAATTCCAATTTACTACAGAAACAAAAAAATGGGGGTTTATCGACCCGACTTTGTTATTGAAGATAAAATAATCTTAGAACTCAAGGCACTTCCATTTGTCGGTAATACGGAAAAGAAACAATTATGGGGATACCTGAAGGGATCTGAATACAGATTAGCTTTATTGGTAAACTTTAGCCCGAAAAAAGTAGATATTCAGAGAATTATATATGAATCTGCAAGAAAATCTGCGTTTCATCCGCGAGAATCTGCGTGCCATCCGCATTTGCTGACGATGACGGCCACCCCTATCCCGCGCACGTTGGCCTTAACTATTTTCGGCGACCTTGACCTGACTTTAATTGACCAGATGCCACTGGGCCGAAAACCGATTATGACCGAGATGGTTTTGCCGAGCGGACGCGATAAAACTTACGAAAAAATTCGCGAAGAATTGAAAAACGGAAGGCAGGTTTATGTAATATGTCCTCGGATTGACGAACCCGACCCGACAAAAGAGATGGCTGTGCAAGCTAAATCAGCAAAAGCGGAAGCCAAACGGCTCAAGGAAAAAGTTTTTAAAGAATATGAAGTCGGCGTACTCCACAGCAAGATGCTACCGAAAGAAAAAGAGGAAGTTATGAAAGATTTTGCCGAAGGTAAAACGCATATTTTAGTGGCGACATCCGTGGTGGAGGTGGGAGTGAATGTTCCAAACGCCACCGTCATTGTTATTGAAGGGGCGGAACGTTTCGGTCTCGCCCAATTGCATCAGTTACGCGGACGAGTCATAAGAAGCAACCATCAAGCGCGCTGTTTTGTGTTTACGGAAAGCTCAAGTTCTAAAACCTTGGCTCGGCTTCGGGCCTTGAAAACAGCTAAAAACGGCTTTGAACTGGCCGAGGAGGATTTGAAAATTCGCGGTCCCGGCGAGCTCTCCGGCGTAAAACAGTGGGGCATTACGGATATCGGCATGGAAGCTCTTAAAAATATCAAAATGGTGGAAGCGGCGCGCGCCGAGGCGGCGCGACTTCTTGATGACGATGAGACGCTCTCAAGCTACCCACTGCTTAAATCACACCTTGCCTCCCGCGAAAAATCGGAAATTCATTTTGAGTAGGGCGGATAGCAGTAACGAAATTTAAGTATTGATATACCTCTTGTTGATAGCAACCGAAGCGTATCCGAGTCCAATGAACACGAAACCAAGCATCACGAGAGAAATCGGCCATCCTAAAGAGTCCGCAAAATACTCACCCGTGATATACGAAACGTGCGCGATGAGAAAAAGAGTGCTCATGATGAGAACGATACGGCTTTTCATATACACCGACAGAAACAGACCGCAAAGCACAATCAAGAAATAGAGCAATTGCCACGGCAAAGAATTGAAAACTTGCGAGAACGCGGCGGCGAGAAATCCACCGCTACCAAAGAAACAGAGAACTCCGATAAGATTTTTGTTCCAACTTTCACGGAAAGAGTGAGCGAGCAATAGATAGCTCGCGCCCACCACCATCGTCAAGTAAGCATATAAATCTTCATGCATATAGGAAGGACCTTCAACGATTGCCTCAACAATGAGATAAATAAATGCCGTGCCGTTTGCAATAGCGAAAAAAGTTAGAACCGGGTGTTTATGAACCGAGTTTAGCAATAAATAGAACGCAAAAATAACTCCAAATGTAATAGTGACAGGCCACAAAGATACGAAACCTATTCCAAGTTCGTGGAGCGTAACAAGAACACCGCTCGGAATGAGCATACCGCCGATAAAATGGAAAATCGGGCCTATATTGTCATCCGGTTTTTGATTCAACAGTACTGAACCTATTGCGGTAAACAGCAAACCGAGACCCAAAGTTACCGCTATTCTGCCAAATGAACCGACATCTTCCCAAATTTGAGCGACAAAAATGACAATGCCGATTATTACTATCGCCGCGCCCAAAACATACAACATTTTCGTTACGGAAAAAGTAGACAGTTTTTTCGTTCCTTCTCCACTTGCCTCTCGTGTCGCGGGCGCCAAGTTAAGTCGGCTGATTATTTCATCGCCACTGATTTCCCCGCTTCTTACTTTGGCTGAAAGTTCTTGTAATAGTTCTTCTTTGTTCATATTTGTATCCGGTTAATTTCTACCGGGCAAAATCCACCCGATAAATTGGAAATTGTCTTGGTAATAATACCGATCACCGCGATTTATAAGATTGAGTTTGCTCCTGCTTCTTCCTTTTGTAAGGTAATAACCATACGAGGAAGAACCTCCGCCAAAAGGAAAGAAGAAATCGCCCCCGTTATTATAATAACTTGAAACCGTAACTCCATCAGGAGAAGTCAAAAGTCCGCTTAACGACAGCGTCTCTGCTTCTTCTAATGTAATTTCTCGGCTTTCGTTTTTTTCTGTGTCATGCAAAAAAATGCGGGAAGTGTAATTTACAACATCAGCAATCCCGTCTCCATCCGTGTCTTTGAGTGGGTTAGAATTAACTACAACGGGGTCAACGGCATTCGTGACAAGTTTTCCTTGAACAACAGAGTAACGTTTCTGCAGATAATCATCACAGTTATAAGGGTAGCGATTCGCTCCGAATTCGCAAGTGGAATATATAAAGTTGTAGTCGGTGGAAAGAAAGACAGAGGGCAAATAAACGCTTAAAGCCAAGACGACTATTAGCGCGACAGGCAAGGTGAAAGCCAACACTATGGCAAAATTTTTCTTTAAAAATTCTTTCATATTTTTATTATACCACAATATTTTATTCGCCAACATGGCCTCTTTTTTAAGGCGAGGTATGGACTTTTCCATTTTGGTGCGCCTGCTTGGACTCGAACCAAGGACCCCGGAGGTATAAGCTCCGTGCTCTAACCAACTGAGCTACAGGCGCGTTTTACAGCATTATCATATACCAAAACAAAAAATTATAAAAGAAAAGTCGGCTCGCCTAAAGCGAATCGGCCGTAAAAAAGCGTAGCCACTAAATCCTTAACAACCGGCAGTCCTTACGTTTCAACTTGGACAAGAATCGCTTTGCACGATGTTTCTGCCGGAAGAATGCAGATTAATGGCAAACAAAAAAAACTTTTGCCAATAAAAAACTAATGTACAAAACCAAATACATGGTATACACTTAATAGTTATATGACAGGGTACCAAGAGAGTCCTTTTATCATACGAGCGGCAGGCACTATGTTTGCAATCATTTTCCTTCTCTTGTTCGTCGCTTCTATACCGCTTGTGTTTTGGGGAGTTCTTTTCGTCCCTTTGTTGGGGCTATTTGGTTTTTTTCTTTCTTTTTTTATAAAAAAAGGCAATAAGCATATTACTTCTTTGGGGTTAGCGATCTTTCTTATCTTGTTTTTGCTGTTATTGACGCAATCGTATATTGAATTTAGGTTAGGAATGCATCTTCCTGTATATCACGGTATCTCTGTTTTCCAGTGGTTAGTTATTATTTCATTTTCAGCTGAAATCGTCTTGCTGTGGCTTTCTCTGCGATTGCTGAACCGACAGCCAGAATTCATTCAATCACACACTCCAAAGATTGGTTTATTTGTATTATCCCTAATCGGTATCGGGTTAATAGTTCTTTCTACTGTGTTAAATCCATATATACATGAATATATACGACACGATTACGCGGATTACAAAATATATGCGGAAATAGAACGTAACATACGAAAGAATCCCGAAGGAATCACAGTCCTTTATTTAGATGGTACCGGCAAGAGCATATCGAGTCCGCGAATTAGAAATCTGTTTTTTGAAAGGATTTCCAAATTCAACAATTTACGGGAGTTAAACATCGGCGGACTTAAGCTGACTTCTTTTCCCGTAGGTATTGGCGAACTTAGTAGCTTGGAAACATTAAATATTGCCGGTAATCAAATAACCTCGGTGCCAAATGAGATAGGAAAACTGGAAAATCTGAAAACGATTGTTATCACCGACAACCCCTTATCCAACGCGGAAATTATGCAAATTCAACAAATGCTTCCTCATACCGAAGTTATTTATTAACTAGGGTTTCTTTCAACTTATGAAACTTGTTTTTTTAACACTTGGTTTGTATTCTCTCGCTATATTATCTCTTCTGTTTTCTGGGACATTGGGGATCGTGGGCTTAATTGTCTATATCTTTATTGCACAAGCCGTTATCTACCGCGAAGCAAAGACAGTTGCTATCCCTTCAGAAAATCCTATGTTTGTAAATTCATACATAGGTATTCTTTCAGGTTTGGTTTTCAGCGTATTTTACGGTATGTGGTTTTTATTAGAAAAATACCGTTTTCGCGACAGTTTCTTTGATGTTGGTGGTCTTATTTACATGTCAATTGCAATTATGGGATTGGTGGCTTTTTTATTTGCCTTTTGGAAAAATCGTCTTATTATCAAAAAAAGAATGACTATGATACAGCATGATCCAAACTCTACCGATGCAAGCGCTCGTAGAGACCGACTGTGGAAAAGGATTATGCCGGTTATCGGTATAACTATTGTTTTTTGGGGAATTGCATACGCCGGTGAAGTGACCTATTCCCTCGCAGTGAACAAAGTCCAATATGAGTACTGCGGTCATCTTTTCTCGTCTGCAACTTCTCAAGTTTTCAGTAAAGAAAGGAAAGTCCAATGTTATAAAGATGTTCGACAAGAATTAACCGATACCAACGAAATTGTAGCAGTGTGTTCCAATATGTGTAACTTTTTAAGTGACGGCAGAACATATACCTACACTTATGAATGTTCATTATCACAGTATGAATGTTTTAATGATCTCGCTCAGCAAAAGAACGATGTTTCTTTCTGTTTGGATGGCGCAATGGCTCATTCCATGAAAATGGATGATTGTGTGGTTGAACTCGCTTATGAGACAGATAATGCTGAATTGTGCCAATACTTAGACGGTGGCTCCCGTCATGACTCTACCTTGAGCGAGTGGCGAAAATACACTACAAATTTGTGGGCTCAAAATCCGATGTCAAAGCATATCTGCGAGGACAAAATGTATAAGAAATGGAAAGAACAATTGCGTTATCTTGATTCCGATATTAAAAAACAACCTCAGAATGCGACTCTATACGAACAGCGACGACAAGAAATAGAAGCTTTAATTGCAAAACTGTTTGACGGAACTGGTTTATATCAGTTTAGGATTGATAATTGACTTCGTGGTTGCGCCAGATAATTAAGAAAGACATCTTAGGTTAATTTTGAGAGTCGGGAATTAGGAATTTTATCAGAAATTAGGTGAATTATCTTGAATTACGAAATACAGTAGGCGACCCCCCCACGAGGAAAGTCACAAAAAAGTGACCTAAGCCCAGGGCAAGCGCCCTTGGAGCGGTCACTTTTTTGGGAGCTTTCCCTCGTGGGGGGGCAGGTGTTTCATAATTCACAGTGAATTACGGCTCGACTCCGCTCGCCATTTTGAGCATGTAGAGGAAGAAATTAGAAATTCCAAGAATAAGCAGAGCTTATTCTTGATGCTCAATATCCTGTTTCCTTTTAGGCATTATTCCGTGCGCTATTATTATCTTTTCGTACTCTTCTCTTTCTATCGTCTCCGTCTCTATAAGTCGCTCTGAAATGGCATCAAGGGCCGCTTTGTGTTTTGTGATGATATCTATGGCTTTTTGGCGCGCCTCGTTCATGATACGGGAAACCTCCGCGTCTATGTCGCCTCCGACTTTTTCCGAATATTCATGCGAGTTCATTCTGCCACCAAATGGGGAAAGCCCTCCCGCGCCCTCCAAAGCCACCGGCCCTATCTTTTCCGACATGCCGTATTTTGTAACCATATCGCGAGCCAAGGCGGTTGAAACCTGCAAATCATTTGAGGCGCCGGTCGTTAGGTCGTCAAAAACCATTTGTTCCGTAACATACCCTCCGAGAGACATGGCAATATCGTCCAAAAATTCTTTGCGCGATTGCAACCGCCTGTCTTCAAAAGGCAATTTCAAAGTGTAGCCGGCGGCTCGCCCACGTGAAATTATTGAAATTTTATGCACAGGGTCGGCGTAAGGCAAAACGGAAGCCACCAGAGCGTGTCCCGCTTCGTGATATGCCGTAATCTCTTTTTCTTTTTTGGAAAGCACGTGGCTCTTGCGCTCCGGACCGAGCATTACTTTTTCAATGGAGCGAATAAGGTCGTACTGGGAAATTTTGTTGCGATTTTCTCGCGCCGCCAAAATTGCCGCTTCGTTCATTAAAGAATACAAATCGGCGCCGGAAAAGCCCGGGGTACGCTCCGCGATAACCTTTAAATCAACGTCTTCGGCAAACGGTTTGCCCACCGAGTGGATTTTTAAAATCTCTCCCCTATCGTTTCTGTCCGGCAAATCCAAAACCACTCGCCTGTCAAATCGTCCCGGGCGTACGAGAGCAGGGTCTAAAACATCCGGGCGATTAGTTGCTGCCATTATGATAATTTTTTCATTCGGCTCAAAACCGTCCATTTCAACAAGTATCTGATTGAGGGTCTGCTCCCTTTCATCGTTGCCTCCGCCCACTCCCGTGCCACGGACGCGCCCCACCGCATCTATTTCGTCTATGAATATAATGGCTGGGGCCGCCTTCTTGGCCATCTGGAATAAATCCCGGACCCGCGAAGCGCCGACACCCACAAACATCTCCACAAATTCCGAACCGGAAATTGAGAAAAAAGCCACGCCCGCCTCGCCCGCCACGCCTCTTGCCAAAAGCGTTTTTCCGGTTCCCGCGGGACCCATAAGCAACACACCCTTGGGGATACGCGCGCCTATTTCCAAAAACTTTTTAGGATTTTTCAGAAAATCCACTATTTCTTTGAGTTCCTCTTTGGCCTCTTTATTACCGGCGATGTCTTTGAATTTAATCTGCTGTTTTTTGTCATGCGGAAAAGTAATGCGCGCCTTGGACTGGCCGAAAGAAAAGGCCTGCATACCCGCCCCCTTGACTTGCCTTGTCAAAAACCAAATAAACAAAATGATAAAAATCAAAGGAATGAGAAACGGAGCCAACTGAAAAAACCAGAAACCCAAACCTCCGGGCCTTTTGACTTCAATGGTGACGGCAGACAACACCTCTGACTCTATGCCGTAGTTTTTAAGTGTTTCCGTGAGAGAACTTTGAACTTCTTTTTGGGACTCTTTCGTGGAGCCGTCTTTGTATTCTATATTCAGGTTCTCGCCATCAACGGAAATTTTCTCCACTTGCCCGAGAGAAATATCGCCGGCAAGCTGTGAAAGAGGAATTTCCTCAAGACCCTTGTTTCTCTCCGCGATGAAAGAGTACAAGGTCATTACAACAAGCAGAACCAAAAAACCGGTTATGAGCTGGTTGGTGAATTTTGAGTTCTTGGGAGCTTTTCTGTTGTTTTTGGCTGACATGCTTCTTGGAGATAATATCAGAATATTATGAAAAAATACAGGACTTTATGAAAATGGGAGTTTTGTAATTCAAAGTACCAAATAGTAATATTTAATGCCAAACATCGTCCTCTCTGGTATCATAAAAGAATGCTTTTGGAAAATAAAAAAGCTCGGTTTAATTATGAAATCACTGAAACGGTTGAAGCCGGAATGGAGCTCGTGGGGCAAGAGGTTAAGTCCCTGAGAGAAAAGCATGGTGTCCTTGAAGGTTCGCATGTTGTCATTCGCGGTGGCGAGGCGTTTTTGGTAGGCGCAACAATCCCTCCGTATCAGCCGAAAAACGCGCCGGATTACGACCCCGAAAGAAACAGACGGCTTCTTTTAACCAAGAAAGAAATCGCTAAGTTGTCCGAAGTTGAAAAAATAAGGGGATTGACAATAGTACCCCTAAAGGTGTATAATAAGAAGAATAAGATAAAGATAGCTATAGGAATAGCCCGCGGTAAAAAGAAGTACGACAAACGCGAAGATATGAAAAGGCGGGATACGGAAAGAGAAATAGCCAGGGACATCAAAGTTCGTTGACAATCACGATCATTCGCCTAAAGCATGCCTACGAAGGCGTGTTTTAGGGGGATGATCGGCCTAGACAATTGGAAAACCATTTGAAATCGCAAAGTAGCGCTGCGGAAACGCTTTAAAAGTCCGCAACACGATAACTGCCAAATCAGTTGTTGCAAAAGCAAAATCAATCGCTTCTCCGTATTTCGGAGGAGCGGAATTTGCTCCCGCTTACGCTTTAGCCTAAGCGGCATCGCTTCAGGTAAGGCTTCATAGCCCGAAAGCGGTGTAATCAATGAAGCTTAAAGACGCTTACCGCTTCGTCTGCGTCTTGAAATAAAAGGAGCTAAGGTTTTGGCGTATTTTGTCCGTTTAAAGCGCCGAGACCTAAAAATCAAAACGAACTAGACCTTGTAGACGTTTCAATGGATTCTTTTTGCACGGCGGTTCGATTCCGCCCATCTCCACAT
>JAUYKQ010000028.1 GCA_030699905.1 bacterium | reverse complement strand
CTCTGCGGAACCTTGGCTTATAAAACCCATTTCAGAAGTATCTGTTGATGTTCAGCTTGACAGGATGAGTATGGAAAAGTTTAAAGAGACGCTTGAATTTGCCCCTAAAACCGGCTTTGACACTCAATATTTGTGGGGTGTGGAGTGGTGGTACCGGCTTAAAAAGGGCGGAAATAGCGAGTTTTGGGAATACGCGAAAAGCATAATTTCTGTGAATTACTAAAAACCTGCTTCCCCCACTCGGAAAGCTCCCAAAAAAGTGACCGCTCCAAGGGCGCTTGCCCGGTCTTAGTCACTTTTTTGTGACTTTCCTCGTGGGGGGGCGCCTGCCACATTTCGTAATTCAAGGTAATTCAAGAATAATTCAGTTCCGTCAACTTGCGCAAGTCCTATTCCTAATTCCTAAATCCTAAATCGTATCTCCTTCTTAACTCTTATCCATATTTTAGCCGGATATGAGCGGTTATTGATACGCTTCTTGCATTTTAATGTCTCTTTGTTACTATTACACTGTTTACAATTTAACTAAAAAATACATATGGATGATATACAAGTTTCAAAGAAGGAAAGTGGTGGCAAAAAAGACGGTTCCGGCCCAAAACCGTTGTTTATATTAGTCGTGGTTATAGTAATCGCCGTGGCAGCGTGGTTTATAGGTAAAAATTACTCCGATAACAACTCCGGCGCCGCTACGGTTGTCTTGTCAGCCGATGCCGCCGCCTTGATAAACGGAGAGAAAATCACCCGAGACACTTTGGATAGAAAAGTAGAACAGGAAAAAGTCAACTACGAAGCGCAGGGAGTGGATTTTTCCTCCGACCCCACTCTGATAGACACTTTGCGAAAGCAGATAATTCAAAGCATGGTAAACCAAAAACTGGTTTTGCAGGACGCCGACAGAAGAAACATTTCCGTTTCCGAATCGGAGATTAACGAGCAGTCAAATGTAATAAAAGGAAGGTTTGAGACGGAAGAGGCCTTCAAGGAGGAACTTGAAAGAGCCAAAATGACTGAAGAGGAGTTTAAGAACAACACCCGTGACTCTCTGGTTTTGGAAAAATACGTGGCGGAAGTCACCGAAGGCAAGCCGGTTAGCGCGAGCGAAGAGGAAATAGAGGCCCTTTATGAACAGATGAAACAGAGTCAGGGTGAAGAAGTGC
This sequence comes from bacterium, assembly GCA_030699905.1. Classification (NCBI taxonomy): domain Bacteria; species bacterium. The sequence goes on along the minus strand of JAUYKQ010000028.1, from coordinate 29,228 downwards.
CTTCTTTTGAAGAAGCCAGGACTACTCTTGAAAATCAAATTAGAAATCAAAAGATAAATCAGGAAATTCAGGTGGTTATAATTGATTTGAGAGCTGAAGGCGTGGTAAAGATTGCGGATGATTTGAAATGATAAATGGTAACTTAAAGTATTTACTCAAAAACACATCGTCTGCCAAAGGGCGGACGAGGTGTTTTTTGTTTTGCACACCATTTTGTATGCTTTACCGCAATACTTGGTATAATTGACGTATGGATCCCGAGCTTCTTCAATACATAGAGAAAATGTCAAAAATGGTTCCGCTACCGGACGAGAACCGTCTAAAGTCCGCGCTCCGAAAAGTCGGATGGAGTGAAGAAGAAGCGAATTCGGCGCTCTCTGTTTTCAGACAAAAAACAGGAATACCGGCAAAAGTTCAGAATGATGTTTTCAAGAAGCCCCACGCCGAACTTTCTCAAACAAAGACAGAACCGGAAACCATACTCAAGCAGGAGCCGAACGAGAAATTCCCGGCGCTTGAAAAGTTTCCCGATTTTCTCATAAATGACGTAGTCATCCCTGTTGCCGTGCCGGAAGAAAATAACGCTACCGGAGCTTCCGGTGACGTTTCAGACGACTACTCTCCGAGAAAATCAGAGGAGAGGCCTGCTCCGCGACTTGCGCCAAGTTACGACCGAGCGAAAGCGGCCCCCCAGCCGGCCACTGCCCCACGCATAGAACCTGACACCGCAAACCGTCCTGCTTTGCCTCAAACCTCCTTCTACGGAAGAGTAGCAGAGGCAGAGAAGCCACTTCGCGAAATACCAAAGCGACAGACAGAAAATCTCCCTCCCGAAACAAGACGCCGACCGGAGCCGGTCAGACCTTTTATTCCAAAGGCCGACGACTCTCTTAAAAACAAGCCGAAAGAGAACGTCGCAAAACCGCCAAAGCCCCCCGTACATCCGCCGGATAGCTCCGTGCTACAGAAAAAAGAAAGCATAGCCAAAAACCCCTTCAATTTTCAAGAGGAGGAAGTAAAAAGGAGAAGCAAGAAAAAGCATGTTTTTTTGAAAATTTCCATCGCGTTTTTCATTTTGGCCTTTCTTTCGGGAGGAACCGCTTACGCTCTTTATTTTTACAGAATAGGACCTTTCAACAAACCGCCCGTGTCGGGGCAGGAGGTGGCAAACCTTTTTTCAGAGCAAATGGTGGGGCTTGAAAATTTGAGCTACGATTTCAACCTCCGACTGTCATCTTCCATGACAGGTGAACCGAACCTTCCGAAAGCAGTCGGCGTAAACGACGGAGATAAAATCCCGCTTTTTTCCGGTTTTCTTTCGCTGATTTTTTCTTTGGACGGTAAAAACGCCTCTGTAAATTTTTCCGGAAGCGGTGAGAGGAAAACAACGAGCGGCAAAGAGAATGAAAAAATAGCGGGAAAGGCCTCTGTTACCACGGGGGATTCGCTGTATGTTTTTGAAGGGGAATATTTCTTCGGTGAGTTGGGACAGTTTGTGAAACTGGACAAATTTCCTCTTTCCTTTTTGGACATTGAACCGATATCCGGACAATGGGTCAAATTCACACCCGCGGAACTATCCGACAGACGAAAATATTTACCTATCCCAGAGGCCTTAAGCGAAGAAGATATTTCTTCCGTAGCTAATATGGGTGTTTTTCTTGAGGCCGTCTTGACATCTGCCGCGCGGTCGCAGTATCTGACTTCATCCAAAGACCCCGTTAAAGAATCGCTAAACGGCAAGGTGGCGTATAAATACGAGCTGGCTTTTGATGCAGAGAAAGCCAATGCTTTTCGGATAGTTCTTCTGGAAGAACTTGGTAAAAAGCCAGAACTTTCAAACTTTATTCCGTCCGTGCAAAGCGACAGATTTAATTCTTTGGCTTCGGATTTTGCCCGCAAGGCGACGATAGTTTTGCGTTTGAGTTCCCGCGGAGCTCCTCTTTCCGTTGAAATACAGGGGGCGCTTTTTCCTCCTATTGACAACGACTCGTGGCGAGGCAGAGAGCTTTCGGTCTATTTGAAAACTGATTTTTCCGGAAGTTCAGAAGAGTTTGAAGTACCGCGTCAATTTGACAGCTTGGAAGACGCCGTCTTGAAAATCAGCAGTTTGTCGCGCGACTCTTTTCTTTTGGAAAAACAGATAGAAAACGTCAAGGAGATTCGGGAGGCCGTACGCATCTATAGAGAATTGAGCGGAGAATTCCCAAAGGAGTTAAAGGACCTTTCCTTGACCGCCTCTGAAATAGTGTCAGTCAAAAATTTAAACCCGAATGTTTTGGAGAAAACCTTAGGGTTGGAATATAAATCCAAGCCGATTCTTTCAACAATACCGAACGACGCGTATACCGGACAGCAGTATGTTTACGTTCGACTGCCGGAGGACTACGGACTTCGTTACGAGGCGAAATTACCGCCCTATGGTGAAGAAGGCCACGTCGCGGCTTATTATTCTCTTGAATATGTCAGGTCTAATCCTGTTGTCGTGTGGGTATATGCTCGGGGGACAAACACGGCGAACGCCGGTTTTCTTTCGGTGGAGGCAAGGGAGGAGTCCGCTAAGGATAGCGACAAAGACGGACTGCCGGATTCGTTGGAAGAGTACATAGGAACTTCTCCGTTAAAAAGCGACTCCAATGGCGACGGTACGTCTGACCTTCAGGCGTTTTTAAACGAATAGATTATCGCTTCACCAGACGGCAAAATATGATATAATATAGAACTTACGCAATTGGTCTGAATTCTCCCTTTCGTAAAGGGAGTACCCGAGTCGGCGAGGGGGAGGGATTTATAAATCCTCCGTCATCAGAATGACCACCCTCCTTTAGAAAAGGAGGAATAAGATTTAGGAAAGGGGGAATAAGAAAAGCAATAAATTGCGCAAGTCCTATAATATTTTAAATCCTTTCGCGGAAATAGCGTCTTGCCCCACGTTTACGCTATCTGCTTTTATTGAATTATGCTGGAAACATTTTTTACCCATTCCATTTGGAAATATGAGTTTTTAGGCAACACTGTCCACGGTTACGCGGTTGCCTCTCTTTTGTTTTTAGTCCTGTTTTTAGTTTTCAGGATTTTTTACTTGGTTATTTTAAATCGTATGGAAAAAGCGGTGGCCAAAACCGCCACTTCCATAGACGATACGGCGCTTTTGATTTTCAGGAGCTTAAAGCCACCTTTCTACATTTTTATCGCTTTTTATTTTGCAGTGAGAACCCTTGTCGTTTTGCCTTGGCTTCAAAAATTTATAACCGTTTTATTGATATTGTTGGCGGTGTATCAGGTTATTATCGCCACTAATATTCTCATTGACTACATTTTTCGCAAGCGAATGGGCAAGGAGGAAGACCCTCAGGCCACCGCCGCCGTAAATTTCTTAAATATTATAATAAAGTTTGCTCTATGGGTCTCGGGAGTTTTACTTGTTCTTTCAAACTTGGGCGTCAATATAAATTCTCTTATTGCCGGACTCGGTGTTGGTGGCGTGGCCGTGGCTTTCGCACTGCAAAATATTTTGAGCGATCTTTTCAGTTCTTTCGCCATTTATTTTGACAAACCGTTTGTGGTCGGGGACTTCATCATTGTCGGAGATAAACTCGGCGTGGTAAAAAAAATCGGCATAAAAACCACCAGAATACAGGCCCTGCAAGGAGAGGAGCTGGTTCTTTCAAATAGAGAACTGACCACTTCGGTCATCCAAAATTTCAAGCAAATGCAAATGCGTCGCGTGCCGTTTAAATTCGGCATTGTTTACGGCACATCATCCGAGAAAGTCAGAAAAATTCCCGAAGCCATAAAAGCGATTATAGAACCGATGCAAAGTATCCGTTTTGACAGAGCGCATTTTACCGCTTTCGGAGCGTCCTCTCTTGATTTTGAAGTCGTCTATTACGTGGATTCGGCTGATTACAATATTTTTATGGACAGACAGCAAAGCATAAATCTGGCCATTATGGAGTATTTCAAGAAAGAGAAAATAGAATTTGCCTATCCGACCCAGACGGTTTTCTTTAAAAAATAGCTCTGACGGAAATTGCAAGCGGCATTTCTGGCGGATAGCGTCCTATAACAAACAGCTTACATGCTTTGGTATCAACTAACTTCGGACATTGCTCTTCTAAAGCTGGAAAGCTCCGAAAGCGGTCTTTCTGCGGGTGAAGCTGAAATACGCCGTAAAAAGTACGGCAAAAACAAACTTCCGGAAGAAAAAGGCGAGTCATACGTTCTTATATTCTTGCGTCAGTTTCAAAGCCCTCTTATCTACGTATTGCTGGTGGCATCAATTATTGTTTTTGTGATGGGTGATACTGCTGATGGTTTTGTTATTTTGGCCGTTCTTGCCATTAATGCCGCAATCGGCACCTTCCAAGAGGGTCGCGCCAAAGAAAAACTGGCCTCTCTCAAAGTCCTGACTAAGACCCATTCCTTGGCTTGGCGAAACGGAAAAGAGACCGTTCTTGATAGCGAAGAACTCGTGCCCGGGGACGTCATAATGGTTCGCGAGGGCGACCAAGTCGGAGCGGACGCGCGACTTTTGTCGGCTGTTTCTTTGCACATGGACGAGGCGGCTCTGACTGGTGAATCATCTGCTGTCTTAAAAAAGGCGGAATCAATAGAAGAGCAGTCACTTGAAACGGCCGACCAAAAAAACATGATATGGAAAGGGACTTACGCGCTTTCAGGTTTTGGCAAGGCGGTTGTCGTAGACACGGGCGTAAACACCGTTATAGGAAAATTGGCCATGAAGCTTGGAATGCTTGACTCCGAAATGCCCCTTAAAGAAAACATCCGGCTTTTGACAAAGGTCATAATGGTTGCTCTCGCTGTTATTTCAGTGATTTTTTTCTTTGCGGGAGTGCATGCCGGAAATCCGGTTTCCGAGGTGCTGAAAGTAATAGTGGCTCTCGCTGTTTCTTTCGTGCCGGAAGGTTTGCCGGTTGTCGTGACTTTAATATTGGCAACCGGCGTATGGAGGATGAGTATGAGGAATGCTTTGGTTAAAAAACTTCAAGCGGTTGAGGCCTTGGGACAGGCAGACGTTTTGGCTGTTGATAAAACCGGAACAATTACAAAAAACCAAATGATGGTAACGGCCATCTACGCGAACGGCAAAAAATTTGAAGTCGGTGGCAACGGATATGAACCGAGGGGGTATATAAAGGAAGGAAGTTCCACGGTAGAACCGCTTAATCATCCGGAGCTTTTACTTTTCGCGAAAACGGCGCTTCTGACCGCCACCGGGAGCATTGCCTACAATGAGGAGAAAAAAGAGTGGATGCGAACCATGGGCGAGCCGACAGAAGTCGCTTTGGCCGTCTTTGGTCAAAAGATGGGCTTTAACAAACCGGCTCTTGAAGAAGAGCTCCCCCAAAAGGCCGAGATACCTTTTGACTCGCGCATAAAATATCATGCCACTGTCAACGATGTTCTTGGCGTGGATACTCTTTTTGTCGCGGGCGCGCCGGAGGTAATTTTGAATTCCGTAAAAGAGGTCTGGAAAAACGGCGCGTGTGTCCTTGTTACGGAAAACGACATGGGGGAAATCAAGCAAGCTCTTTCGGATTTGTCCACCAGAGGGCTTCGGGTTTTGGCTCTTGCCACCGCAAGTGGCGTGAATTCAGTTTTGGACCCCATGAAATTGCCGGAACTTTGCTTTGTCGGTTTTGCGGGCATAACGGACGCTTTAAGGCCTCACGCTACACAGGCCATAAAGGACATTAAGGCGGCCGGAGTTCATGTGGTTATGATAACAGGCGACTATGTTGAGACAGGCGTGGCGGTGGCCAAAGAAATAGGAATATTTTCTGAAGGAGACGCGGTTCTTTCCGGTTCCGAGCTTGAAAAGATGACAGTGGAAGAGTTGGTGTTAAAAATACGGCGAGTCAGTGTTTTTGCTCGTGTAAGTCCGGAGCATAAACTTCAGATAATAGAGGCCTATAAAAAAGCCGGAAATAAAATCGCCATGACGGGAGATGGGGTCAATGACGCGCTGTCTTTGGCGGCGGCGGACCTTGGCGTCGCTATGGGTAAGTCGGGAACGGAAGTGGCCAAAGATGCCGCGGACATAGTTCTTTTGGATGACAACATGGCAAGCATCGTTTCCGCCATAGAAGAGGGAAGAAATATTTACCGTTCAATAAAAAAAGTGGTTTTGTATCTTTTTGGAACGGCCGCGGGGGAGGTTTTGGTGATATGCGGGGCCATATTTTTAGGAATGCCCATACCTTTGACGCCGGGGCAGATTATCTGGTTGAATTTGGTAACGGACGGCTTTTTGGTGGTCGCTTTGGGACTTGAACCGAAGGCGGACGGGCTTTTGCTAAATGTTTTTAAAAAACCAAGCAAATGGATAGTGGACAGAAGAATGTTGGAAAGAATTTTGCTTATGGGATTTGTGATGTCGGTGTTGTCGCTTTATCTTTTCGCTTTCTACCTGCCCGAAGGCATAGTGAAGGCGTCAACTGTCGTCTTGACCGTGCTTGCCGTTACGCAGTGGTTTAACGTTTGGAATGTGCGTTTCAACCGCAAGTCAATATTCAAAATGAACTGGCTTAACAACAAGTTTCTTTTGTATGCCACCGGCATCGTGGTTATCTTGCAGGTCGCGGTGGTGCACGTGCCTTCTTTGCAGTCGGTTTTCCACACGACAGCGCTGTCTTTGAGCGAATGGGCGATAATAGTCGGACTTAGCACCTCGGTTTTTTTGGCGGAAGAAACGAGAAAGTTTCTACGTTACGGTTTGCCGGCGCTTTTAAGACAGCTTAATTGGAAGACATAAATCCTGAATACTGTGAATTACTAAACACATGCCCCCCCACGAGGGAAAGCTCCCAAAAAAGTGACCGCTCCAAGGGCGCTTGCCCGGTCTCAGTCACTTTTTTGTGACTTTCCTCGTGGGGGGGGCGCCTGCCATATTTCGTAATTCAAGATAAATAAAACCCCCGTTAGAAGATGCGCTTCTAACGGGGCAGTGCCCAAAACCGGTATTTCACAATCCACAGACATAAAGAAAACCTCGTCCGCCAAGGCGGACGAGGTTTTCTTTAAAAACTACGCAGTCGGCTCTTCGCCTTCTACGGGAGTCGCCGGAGTGGCACCTTCATCAGGTGTACCAGCGGGATTTTGTGTTTCGTCCATGGTGTTTTAAAATTACTGCTATTAAATCTGATTCTCGCGAATCGTCTCGTTCTGGCCTTTTTGGCCATATGTATAGTATATCATATTATGTACACCTGTCCACCTTTTTAAAGGAATTACCGTCAGTTTTCTGGGGATAAGTATTTTGGTTTTTGTATTAGAATTTAGCTAATGTTCACTGCAATTTTTCTTTTCGTGTTCGGTTTTTTCCTGCTAATAAAGAGTTCTAATTATCTTATAGACGGGTCTTCTTCCGTAGCCAAATATTTCACTATTTCGCCATGGGTGATAGGCATGGTGATAGTCGGCATAGGCACGTCAGTACCGGAACTTGCCATAATGATAGCTTCCCTTAATGATGGCGGTATGATCGGGCTCGGAACCGTTATAGGCAGTAACTCATTCAATATTCTTTTCATTCTGGGACTTTCGGCAATGTTTTTTCCTCTTGTGATGAAAAGGACGTGGGTGCATAAGGATTTTTTTTATAACATATTTGCCGTAATTTTGACCGCCCTATTTCTGTTTTTTCCGGTTTTGGGTGACAAGGAGTTTTTCGGCCTATCGCGTTTGGAGGGCTTGGTATTGCTGTCCGTGTTTACCTTTTGGATTTGGGACTTGGCGACGCGACGACGAGACGGGAGCGGGGAAACGAGCGATTATAAAGTTTTCACTCTTTCTATTTCATTTATAATGATTTTGGGAGGACTTGTGGGGGTTTTCTTGGGAGGCAAGTGGGTTGTGGACGGCGGAGTGGAAATAGCCACTGCATTGGGAGCGAGTAAAGCTCTTATTGGGCTCACCTTGGTTGGCATAGGAACTTCCATACCGGAGTTGACCGTGACATTGGCGGCTGCCCTGCGCAAGCGGAGTTCCTTGGCAGTCGGCAGTATTATCGGCTCCAATATTTTTGACTTTTTAGGAGTGCTCGGCTTTGCTTCCCTGATAAAGCAAGTTCCTTTTGACACGCGATTTACTCTTGACCTATCAGTAACTTTGATGGCGTCGGTTTTGCTTTTGGCTACCATGTACATCGGCCGTAAATATATAATGAGTAGAAAGCAGGGACTGATTTTCGTTATTCTTTACCTTTTGTATTTTGTAGTTATCTTAATTCGGGGTTAAACCTCTGCCTTATGCCAGTAGATGCTTGAAAAACGCCTAACACTCCAGTGTTAGGCGTTTAGCTGTTTTTTAGGCGGCTCTGGCGATTTTCTATCCGTGTTGCAGTGGCGCATTTTTAATTATCTCTATGATCTCTTCTTCATTTTCGGTAATGGTGTAAAGGGACATGTCTTCCTCGTCTATAGCGCCGTGTTTTTTTAACAGATTTTCCTCAATGAAGTGACTTAAATTTTCCCAAAACTCGCGACCGTAAAGAATAATGGGAACAGAGGGAATTTTTCTGGTCTGTACCAGAGTCGCAATTTCAAAAAACTCATCCAAAGTTCCAAAACCGCCCGGGAAAAAAATGTAGGCCTCGGCGGCAAAAGACAACGCCACTTTTCTTGTAAAAAAGTAGTAGAAATTCATCTGGTCCGAAGTGTATTCGTTTGGCAACTGTTCAGTGGGAAGAGTGATATTGAGACCAACTGACTCTCCGCCAGCTTCAAAAGCTCCTCTGTTTGCCCCTTCCATTATGCCTTTGCCTCCTCCCGTAAGAATGGTGTACTGAAGGTCTTTGGCGATACGACCGGCGAGAGCTCGGGCTTTTTCGTAATACGGGTCGTTTTCACGGGAACGGGATGAACCAAAAAAAGAAACGGACCTCGGATAACATTTTATGAATTCAAACGCCTCTTTAAATTCTTTCTCAATTCTCGTCACTCTGCCTGAAATTTCATCCTGCATGGCCACGCGGGAATGGGTGACGTCCTCATGAAAAGGCCTCTCATTTTGTTTGTTTTTGTTTTCCACGCTTATATTGTATCTTTGTTTCGTAGAGAATTGCAAGCCGACGCGCCACGAGAGTGGGGACTCTTCCGTTACGTAAGAATATCGGAAAAAAATTCAATCTAACGGGGCAGGCAATCGGTGCTGTTATAGCGTCGGGACAGATGGGCACCATCACTCCCAATGTCGGGAGTGATGGTGCCCATCTGTCCCATCTGTCCCACATCTTTTCGGGTGTGTGGGTTTTGCCCCCATGGCAAGTTACACATTCCCCTTTATGTGGTATAACTACTCCATGTTTTCTTTCACTGTTGAAAAACAGCTTGGGAACAAGCTCGGTCGAGCGGCAAAGTATGAGACCCCACACGGAGTCATAGAGACACCTGCTTTCGTAACTGTGGGTACAAAAGCCACGGTCAAGGCCTTAACACCGGAGCAGGTCGCCGGTACCGGTACGCAGGTCGTTCTTGCAAACACCTATCACTTGTACTTGGAACCCGGCGAAAAAACGATAAAGCTCGGGGGAGGGCTTCACAAGTTCATGAATTGGCCGGGCCCCACCATGACGGACTCCGGTGGCTTTCAGGTATTTTCTTTAGGCGCGGCGTACGGAGAGAATATTTCTAAAGTATCAAAACTTGAAAAAGGGGAAGTCAGAAAGGAAGAAGACCATCCACTTCCCGAAAAGTCACTGCACGAAAAACTTTCAAAAATAGATGAGGACGGCGTGACATTCAAGTCCGTCATAGATGGAAGTACGCATCGTTTTACGCCGGAAAAGTCAATAGAAATTCAGCATGATATCGGCGCGGATATTATCTTTGCCTTTGACGAATGCACGTCGCCTAAAGCTTCGCGTGAATATCAAGAAGAAGCTATGGAAAGAACGCACCGATGGGCGGCGCGGTGCTTGGAAAAGCGCCGCGAGCTAAAAGTTGAAAGTGAAAATTTGAAAGCCGAAGAGCAGGCGTTATTTGGCATTGTGCAAGGCGGACGATTTGATGATTTGCGAAAAAAGAGCGCGAAAACCATAGGAGAAATGAATTTTGACGGTTTCGGCATCGGCGGTTCTTTTGACAAGGAAGATATTGAAACGGCCATTCTGTGGGTAAACGCGCTTTTGCCGGAAGAAAAACCGCGACATCTTTTGGGAATAGGCGAGCCGATTGACCTTTTTGGGGCGGTTGAAAACGGATGCGATTTTTTTGATTGTGTTGCTCCGACAAGAATGGCAAGAAACGGCACTCTCCACACAAAAAACGGAAGAATAAATATAACAAACGCTAAATTTGTCAGGGACTTGGGAAAAGTTGACGATGACTGCGAATGTTATACTTGCAAAAACTACACGAAAAGTTACATTGCCCATCTTTTTCGCGCCGAAGAAATGCTTGCCTCCACGCTATCTTCAATTCATAACGTTCACTTTATCGTTTCGCTGGTCCATAAAATGCGTCAATGCATATTAAATGGGGGATTTTCGGAATTTCGTGACGATTTTTTAGGAAGATATTATGCCAAAAGGTAACCGATTATACCAGAAGGGAAGAGGTGAAATATGATTTAAGATTTAGGATTTATGAATGAAAGAATTTTCAATTTTGCAATTTTCAATTTTCAATCAAATCCCGAAATTTTCAATGCATCAAATTCGTAGCCAATATTCGTCCCGCCTTGCTTGTTTCTTTGCTTGAAAATTGATTCATTGAAAATTGATTGAAAATTGTAAAATTGAAAATTGAAAATTTTCTCGCCTCTTTCCGCAAATCCCCCAAGCAGAGCCCCTTTGCGCCACCGCTAAAGCTTAGGCGGCACGCGGTATGAAAGGGGGAATAGGAGGAATAAAGCCACTTTCTGCTATGTGTGAGGGTCACCAGCCCCCCCATAAGTATTGCTTTTATTTCAAATGTATGTTATAGTTAAAAGATGGAAAAGATTTTATTGTGGGGACGAATTGCCGTCTTATCATTTGTGGGGTTTTTTGCGTTTACTTTTTTTGTGAACATGGTTTGGCGACTTGACGGTTTAGCTCTGTGGGGTACCATTTGGGCTTTGCTTTTCTTGGCTTTTTTGGTATTTTTCGCAAGAGAAAAAGTGGATGTCAGGTAAAGAATGCCGGTATTAAATAGACATTCCAAAATGAGCTTTCGGGCTCATTTTGCGTTAAGAGTTGTCACCTGCTTTCCCCCCCCCACTCGGAAAGCTCCCAAAAAAGTGACCGCTCAAAGGGCGCTTGCCCGGTCTTAGTCACTTTTTTGGGAGCTTCCCTCGTGGGGGGGGCGCTTGCATCGTAAGAAGCGCGATGCTACATGGCACTATCCCTACGCCTCGCGACTTATTTAACTCGTTTATGCTATTGTTATGTTTCGGACGCTTCTCCTATTCGGATGCCATATTTATAAGCGTATCTACACCCCTATATTCGCATGCGCCATTTGTAAGCGTATCTACACCCCTCTATTCGCATGCGCCATTTGTAAGCGTATCTACTATGAACAAACAAACCACTTTCAAGTTAAATAGCCCCTTTTCTCCATCCGGCGACCAGCCGGTGGCGATTTTGTCGTTGATGAAAGGGCTTGAAAAGGGCTACAGGCATCAGACGCTTTTGGGAGCGACTGGTACGGGCAAGACATTTACAATGGCTAACGTCTTGGCGAAACACGGCAAGCCGACTCTTGTTATCGCCCATAACAAAACATTGGCGGCCCAACTGGCCCAAGAATACCAAGAATTTTTTCCGGAAAATGCCGTGCATTATTTCGTCTCCTACTACGACTACTATCAGCCCGAGGCCTATATGCCCGTAACCGACACCTACATTGAAAAAGAGGCGATGATAAACGAAGAGATAGACCGTTTGCGTCATGCCACGACGCAGGCCCTTCTTACGCGAAGAGACGTCATTATTGTCGCCTCGGTCTCCTGCATTTACGGCTTGGGTTCTCCGGAAGAATATGAAAAAGAGCACATGAAAATAGAAGCAGGCAAATTTATTCCGAGAAATGATTTGATTCGCGCTCTTGTCAACATACATTACAAAAGAACCACTGCCGACCTTTTGCCGGGCACCTTTCGCGTCATTGGAAACTTTTTGGAAATAATGCCCATAAACGAAAAAATCATTTATCGGCTGACTCTTTCGGGTGGCGCCGAGGGAACCATTGACGTTATTGACCCCATAAACCGAACCCACAAAAAAACTCTTGAGCATTTTTTTCTTTTTCCCGCGAAACATTTTATTACCGACAAAGATAAATTGAAAAACTCCGTCAAAAACATAGAAGCTGAACTTAAAGACCAACTAAAAAAATTTGAAAAAGAAAAGAAACTTTTGGAAGCCGAGCGACTGAAAAGACGCACTCGGCAGGATATCGCCATGCTTAGAGAGGTCGGTTATGTAAACGGCATAGAAAACTATTCGCGGCACCTTTCGGGCAAAATGCAAGGCGAAGCGCCTGACACTCTTTTGTCATATTTTCCGAAAACAGAAGACGGCAAGGCGGATTTTCTGACTATCATAGACGAGTCGCATGTTACCGTGCCTCAAATCGGCGGAATGTACGAAGGGGACGCGTCCAGAAAACGGACACTTATTGAGCACGGTTTTCGGCTACCGTCCGCCGCCGACAATCGTCCTCTGAAATTTTTGGAATTTGAAGAAAGAGTCGGCCAAACCATTTACACTTCGGCCACCCCCGGGGGTTACGAAAGAAAGAAAAGCCAACAAATCGCGAACCAGATAATCCGTCCGACCGGCCTTATAGACCCCGTGCTTGAAGTACGGCCGATTCAGGAAAGCAAGACAGGAAAAAAAGCATTTGCCGGCCAAATACACGATTTTTTGAGGGAGGCGGACAAGACGATAAAAGGCGGAGGAAGGGTTCTCGCCACAACCCTTACAAAAAAAATGGCTGAAGACCTTTCGGAATATATAAAAGAGAAAAAAATAAAAGCGGCCTACCTGCACAGTGACATAGATACAATGGAGAGAATTGAAATCCTTTCGGATTTTCGCAAGGGCAAGTACGATTGTCTTATCGGGGTAAACCTTTTGCGAGAGGGACTGGACCTGCCGGAAGTGGAACTCATAGGAATTTTGGACGCCGACAAAGAAGGTTTTTTGCGCTCCGAAACGGCGCTAATACAAACCATTGGCAGAGCCGCCAGAAATATAAAAGGCAAAGTGATTTTGTACGCGGATGTCGTTACCGGTTCCATGAGCAGGGCCATTGGAGAGACCGAGCGCAGACGCAAAATACAAATTGACTACAACAAAAAGCACGGCATCACTCCGAAAACCATCGTCAAAAGCATCAGAGACATCACGGAGCGATTGGGGACGGAGCATTCAAAGGCGGTCAACCGGCTTTTGGCTGTGGACAGGACTCTTTACGAAAAGAATCCGTCCAAACTTATAAAACAGAAGGAAAAGCAAATGAACGCGGCCGTCAAAATTCTTGATTTTGAGACAGCGGCTATTTTAAGAGACGAAATATTAAAACTCCAAAGCGGTAAATAATAAAAGAAAAAGATGATTTCATAGCCGTTGCCCCCCACGAGGGAAAGCTCGGAGAAATGTGACCGCTCCAAGGGCGCTTGCCCAGGGCTCCCGTCACTTTTTTGTGACTTTCCTCGTGGGGGGCGTCTGCCGTATTTCGTAACTCAAGATAAAAAATTAAATTGGATAACTCTGCCTGTGTCAAATGCCGCAGGCCTTTTTATCCACATTTTAATTTCAATCTTTTGCTATACTAAAGGCACACGCATAAATTCAAGTAAAATGGCTCAAACAATTCTTATTATAGAGAACGACGCTTTTTGGAGCGATGTTCTTGTCAAAAAATTAGGGGAGGCCGGATACAACACGGCACTGGTCACGGACGGCGCAATGGGTTTTCAAAAGCTTAAAGAGTCGCATCCGGACATTGTTCTTTTAGACATCATGTTGCCGACAATGAACGGGTATGAAATACTTGAGGCGAAACAGAAAGACCCGACACTGTCAGTCATTCCTGTCATAATAATTTCAAATTCAGGCCAGTCGGAGGAAATAAACAGAGCGCTGTCTCTGGGTGTCAAAGATTATCTTGTAAAAACCCAATTTGACCCGGAAGAGGTCGTGACAAAAGTTCGTATTCAACTCGGTCAGGATGGGAAAACCGCCACTCTTTCCGGCGGTCCGGCTCTGAGTCCGAACCACACTACTATTTTCGGAAAGAAAATAATGTGGGTGGAAGACGATAAGTTTTTGAGCGATATTATTTCACGCAAACTTTCAACCGAAAAATGCACTCTTTTGCACTTTAAGGACGGAAGAGAGGCATTAGCCGAGCTCAAAAAAAACATACCCGACATCATAATTTTAGACATATTGCTTTCAGGTATTGACGGATGGGAGATATTAAAAAAAATAAAAGAAGATCCTTCAACCAAGAATATTCCGGTTATTCTGCTCTCAAATCTCGGTCAAAAAGGCGATGTGGATAAGGGTAAAGAATACGGAGCCAATCGTTTCCTTGTAAAGGCCACCGTAACTTTAGATGAGATAATAGAAGAAATAGGCAAGGTCTTGAATACGGCGTAGTTTTAGAGCGTAGGAATAATTGTAAACTACACACACCATTCACAAATCCTAAATCCTATTTCCTAAATCCTAAATCCTAAATCGTGTTTTATTCCTAACTCGTAACCCTCACACTCTTTTTCTCCCTTTTGTAAAGGGAGTGGCTCATTCCGATGAGCCGAGGGATTTTTAAATCCTCCGTCACATAAGAATGTGACACCTCCTTTAAAAAAGGAGGAATAAGATTTAAGAAAAGGGGAATAAGAAAAGCAATAAATTGCGTAAGTCCTATTATTCCTAACTCGTATTCTCATCTTCCATGTTTTATGCTATGCTCCTCTGTATCCCCATGGAGTGAATGTGGGGAGTGTTTGCGTATCTCCATTCGCGTGCTTTTTCTTATTCGCATGTGCCATTTGTAAGCGTATCTACATCCCTCTATTCGCATGCGCTATTTGTAAGCGTATTTACTATGAAAGAAAACAGTGAAAAAATAATAGTTCGTGGCGCCCGAACGCACAATCTCAAAAACATTACCGTTGAAATGCCGAGGAACAAGATGATTGTTTTCACGGGACTTTCCGGATCAGGAAAGTCCTCTTTGGCCTTTGATACTATTTTTGCCGAAGGGCAGAGGCGCTATGTGGAGTCGCTTTCTTCCTATGCTCGGCAGTTTTTGCGCCAGATGCAAAAACCGGACGTTGATGAAATAGTCGGATTATCACCCGCTATTTCCATTGACCAGAAGTCGCGCTCAAACAACCCACGCTCCACTGTCGCTACAATCACGGAGATTTACGACTACTTGAGAGTGCTTTTCGCTCGGGTAGGCAAACCGTACTGTTTGAAATGCGGACGGGAAATAAAAAAACTTTCAAACGAGGAAATAGTTCATACGATTACGGAAACTGTACGCTCGGTAAAAGAGGCGGACGGCAAAAGAGTTGTCTATGGAGTAGAATATGACAACTCGGTAAGGATTAAAATTTTCGCTCCTCTCGTGGTGGGACGCAAGGGCGAATACTATCAGCTTCTGTACGACCTTTTAGGCAAGGGCTACAACACGGTCAAGGTGGACGGCAAAGACCATAAACTGCGCGAGCAGATAATTCTTTCTAAGAATAAAAAACACGACATAGATGTTTTGGTGGACGAATTTTCCATAAGCGAAATAAAGGACTATAAAAAAAACGAGGCAATCAGAGAGCGTTTGCATGAGGCGGTTGAAAGAGCGCTTCAAGAGTCGGACGGTCTTTTGAAATTGGAAACAAAAGACGACGTAAAGCTCATATCTTCCAAGTTCATGTGTCCCTATGACGGATTTTCCTATCCGGAAATAGAACCGCGTCTTTTTTCTTTTAATTCGCCCTACGGGGCTTGTCCTGAATGCAACGGACTCGGAACGCGACACTTTTTCGGTGACGAGGTGTGTCCTCTTTGCGACGGTCGGCGACTTAGAAACGAAGCTCTTCATGTGCGTATCGGCGGGGGAGATAAAGGCGGAAAAGGAGGAATAAATATCGTAGAGCTTATCGGCAAGTCAATAGAAGACGCCTCGGACTTTTTTGCCGACCTTAAACTTTCAGCAAAAGAACAAGAGATTGCCAAGGTGGTGCTAAAAGAAATAGAATCCCGTCTTTCTTTCATGCTAAATGTCGGCATTGAATATATTTCTCTTGATAGGCGGGCTCATACTCTCTCCGGTGGCGAGGCCCAAAGGATCCGTCTGGCTTCACAGCTTGGGTCCGGTCTTGTCGGCGCTTTGTATGTTTTGGACGAGCCGACCGTGGGACTTCACAGTCGTGACAACGAACGTCTGATAAAAACCCTTTTGCATTTGCGCGACACGGGCAACACTATTTTGGTGGTAGAGCATGAAGAGGAGACCATTTTCGCTTCGGATTATTTGGTTGATATCGGACCGGGCGCGGGAGTGCACGGAGGCCAAATAGTGGCATCGGGGTTTTTGGATGAGCTTTTAAAATCAAAAAAAGACAGAAGTCGCTCCGAGACCCTTATGTACCTTTGCGGAGAAAAATCCGTTCCCGTTCCGGAAAAAAGAAGGCAGGGCGAAAGAGGGGAGATAAGAATCCGCGGGGCGGGCGTTTTCAACATCAAAAACCAGAACATGAATGTTCCGCTCCAGAGGTTCGTGGCAATAACCGGAGTTTCCGGTTCCGGCAAGTCCTCTTTTCTGTATGAAATATTGAACAAAAACTTGCGGGCTCGTTTTGACCGCCGTTACAGAAGCGCTGAAACGTATAACTGCGCTTCATTTTCCGGCTCGGAATATTTGTCCCGCTCAATTCTCATAGACCAAAGCCCCATAGGCCGAACTCCGCGCTCCAACCCCGCCACTTATACCGGCGCGTGGACTTTTATCCGCGACCTTTTTTCCGAAACGGAAGAAGCACGTTATCGCGGTTGGAAGGCCAGTCGGTTCTCTTTCAATGTCAAAGGAGGTAGATGCGAGGTTTGTCAAGGCAACGGCGAGATAGCCGTTGAGATGCATTTTTTGCCCACCGTTTATGTGCCGTGCGATATATGCGCCGGCAAGCGGTTTATGAAAGAAACACTGGAAGTCAAGTATAAGAAAAAAAACGTTTACGAGGTGTTAAAGATGACTGTTGAAGAGGCCCTTGATTTTTTTGGCGATATTCCGGCCATTGCCGACCGTTTGAAAACTTTGGACGAAGTGGGACTTGGATATTTGGAATTGGGACAGTCGGCCACGACCCTTTCAGGAGGGGAGGCCCAGCGAGTAAAAATATCTTCCGAGCTTTACCGTCCGCATTTGCAAAAAACGATTTATCTTTTGGACGAGCCGACAGTGGGACTGCATTACGAGGATGTCCGAAAACTTATTGAAATACTGCAAAAACTTGTTGACAAAGGAAACACGGTGGTTGTCATAGAACATAATATGGAGATTATAAAATCGGCCGACCATGTCATTGATTTTGGACCGGAAGGCGGGGACGGGGGAGGCAAGGTGGTGGCCAAAGGAACGCCCGAACAGGTCTCGGATAGTGACACGCATACCGCGAAATATTTGCGGAAAGTTTTAAAGAAGAAATAAGAAAAGCAACCTTCCTGTGGAAGGTTGCTTGCAAGTCGTCCGCGTACTATTTCAGTTTGTCCCGTCCTGCCTTCAGGATTTCAGGGATCATTTTGAAATGTTTTTTTGGGACAAAAATGGCGTTCAGGGTGAGCGCCCTAAACCTAACGCTCTCGTCTACTGTCCAGAGAAACATCAGGAGTCCGGGGAATTGGGAGCACTTTTCAAGCAGTGTAATCCCGTTCCCGGCGTCCAACCTATATGCCGTTATAAGGGCGTCAAACTTTTCCTCCGTTAGCAGTTTGACGGCCTCCTCTTGGGTTGTCGTCGTGGTACATTGGTACCCACCATAGCTTCTCTCCAGATAGTCCACTAAAATTTTGCTGGAGTGCTCCTCGCCGACGATTAGAATTTTCATGGTATCAACGGATAATACTGAAATCCAAGACGTTGGTGGGTTTTGATGACGAGAATTCTCTCATGATTTCCGGCGCGTGCTCGGGTGAGCAGAGAACCAAAGCATTTTCCGTAAGAAGAGGGTTTTCCCGCGCCTCCCTTAAGAAACTGCTGGCCCCGTTGAAGTTGACCACTTCGCCAGCAAAATCCCGGAACCACGTGTCCATGGCATTTCTCGCCGTAAGACCGATCGTTATTATTTTTTGCATATGTACATTATGTCCTAGCCTTTTCTTATGATAACATATACATCATGACTCTGTCAAAAAAAGGAAAGATAAAATCCCTGCCGGATTCGCCCGGAGTATATTTTTTTCTGGGCAAGCGCGGAGAGATACTTTATATAGGAAAAGCCACTTCCCTGAAAGACCGCGTCGGAAGTTACTGGAGCGGTGATATTTTAAAGTCCCGAGGGGTGGGCATTGCTAAAATGTTAGGCGAAATAAAAGAGGTTCAGCACAAAAAAACCGATTCCGTCCTTGAGGCGTTGCTTTTAGAGGTGGATTTGATAAAAAAATTCCTGCCCAAGTACAATGTCCGCGAAAAAGACGATAAAAGCTTTAACTGTGTTGTCGTAACCGATGAAAATTTTCCTCGCGTACTTCTCGCTCGGAAAAGGGAACTTGATTCGCAGATGCTTTCCACTTTTCACTCTAAAACTCCTGCTTTTTTCGGTCCCTTTCCCAATGGGTTGGAACTGCGCCAAGCCCTGAAAATAATCAAAAAAATTTTTCCTTACAGAGACAAATGCGTACCCAACCAAGGAAAACCGTGTTTCAACCGACAAATCGGTCTTTGTCCGGGCGTCTGTACCGGCGAAATTTCTGAAAAGGAGTACGCCAAGACCATCCGAAATATCAAGATGTTTTTTAAGGGGAAGAAAAAAGGCCTGATTACTCTTTTGGAAAAGGAAATGAAGTCAAAAGCCAAGGCGAGGGAGTTTGAAAAGGCCGGAAATATCAGAAACACGATTTCCGCCTTAAAGCATATCCGAGACATTTCTTTACTGAAGCGTGAAAATTTTAAAATAAAAGCCAAGGATTTTCGCATAGAGGCCTATGATATTGCTCACACGTCAGGCGTGGAAACGGTCGGAGCTTTTACCGTGATTGAAAATGGCGCGTTAAACAAAAAAGAGTACCGTCTGTTTAAAATAAAAGGCCAACATGGCGTGAATGATACGGCCGGTCTTCGCGAAATTTTGCGGAGGCGTTTCGTCCATCCGGAATGGAAGAGGCCGGATCTGGTGGTTGTGGACGGCAATGAAGTCCAGAAAAAAACGGCCGAAAATCAGCTTGCGGTTATGAATATTTCCATACCGGTCGTGGCTGTTGTAAAAGATAAGAGACATAAACCGGCCGGTATCATAGGAGACGGCAAAATTATAAAGGAAAATGAAAAAACCATACTTTTGGCAAACAGCGAAGCCCATAGGTTTGTCCTTCGTTTCCACAGGAAAAGGCGAGGACGAATAGCGTGAATAGTGTATAATTTAAAAATGGAAAGAATAAAAGTCGCCGTTTTACGGGGAGGCCCATCAAGCGAATACGAAGTTTCGCTAAAAACCGGCTCGGCTGTGCTTAGAAATCTGCCCGAAAAATACGAAGCAGTTGATATTCTAATAGATAAAAATGGGCTGTGGCATTTGGGCGGAGTCGGGAAGGAGCCACACGCGACATTTCCTCATTTCAATATTGCTTTCAACGCCCTGCATGGGCAATACGGCGAAGACGGCACGGTGCAGGAAATTTTGGACGCTCATGGCGTTCTTTACACCGGCTCCGCGAAATTCGCGTCCAGATTGGCGATGAACAAAGCGCTGGCCAAGAGTTTTCTCATGAAAGCCGGAGTGAAAACGCCTCTTTATAAAGTCCTGCGAAAAGGGGATTTGACCGTCCCTGATTTAGTCCGGCTTTTTCGCGCCTTTCCGTCGCCCGCGGTCGTAAAGCCCCTTTCCGCCGGCTCTTCAGTCGGTGTGCATATTGTTAAAAATTTTTCGGAACTGGAAGAGGCCATGGTTCACGCATTCGCGATATCGCCGGAAGTCATATTGGAGGAGTACATAGGAGGCAGGGAGGCAACTTGCGGAATCATAGATGATTTTCGGGGCGAGAAGCACTATGCTTTACCACCGGCTGAAATACGTCCTCCGGCTGACGCCAGTTTCTTTGACTACGAGGCCAAATACGGCGGGCGAAGTCAGGAAATATGTCCGGGTAATTTTACGGCGGAAGAAGCAGGAGAAATTAAAGAACTTGCCAGAGTCGCCCACAAAAACTTAGGACTTCGGCACTACTCCAGAAGCGATTTCATAATTCATCCGAAAAGGGGAATCTACTTTTTGGAGGCCAATACTTTGCCCGGACTTACCGAGGAGTCAGTTTTACCAAAATCGGTGGTGGCTGTCGGTTCAAGTTTGGGTGAGTTTCTTGAGCATGTGATTTCTTTGGCCGTGAAAAATTCACATTGATTTCATATCTTTTTGTTAATTTTTATTCCCTTATTCTAAGTGTTAGGGTTTTGGGAATGCTCTATTTCCTTATCACGATAGTGCTTAGGATCTCTTCGCCTAAAAGCTTGAACTGTTCAAAGTCGTCAGGATTGTGCTTGTAGTCAAGGTTGTAAAGTTCCGGACCCGCTTTAAACATAATGCTTTGGGTTTTTTGTTTTATGTAGCTTTTACCGCCGTCAAAAGTCCGTAGCTTTAAAGAAACCAGTTTGTACGCGGGGTACCCTTTGAAAGAAACCGCTTCTTTAGACAAAATTTCGCCGCCGGGTTCCGCTTTTTTGAAATTTTCTTCCTGGTTTACGATATTTTCCAGCGAGGACTCGGCCGTCTCCCCCACATAAGCGGCGTTCACCACTACAGAGCCGCGCAAAGCATTGTTTGATATTGCCGGAGCTATGAAAAATACGGAGCGCAGAGCGTCTTTTTGAGTCATATCTATTTCCCAACCTTCAGGGTACCGCATCGTGTACTGGAAAAGAGGGTCGGTATAACTTGCAAATCTTATGTTTTGAAGGGGCTGCAAATCATAACGCGCCGAAAGCGGAGTCCAAATCTGGTAGCTGCTTGCCTGTTTGTAGAAGTACGCGCTTTCTATGAAATACGCTAGAGCTTCTTCCCTTTCAATTTGGTTTCTATCCGCAAAAAGTCTGATGTCACTTTCCAAGACAAAGTTGATCGCGGATAGAAGGGTCACATAGTCAAGTTTCCACGCGCCGTTTTCTCTTGTGAAAGTCAGGGTGCCGAAAGGTTTGCCATCATAGTTCATTTTGGCGACGATGGTCCGGTCCCCTCCACTTGCCCGATCCACGGAAAGCTTGTCAGGAGAGAAAGAACTCAAAGCTGAATCGGATGAACTGTTTGAAATGGCAAAAGAAAGGATGTTTTTTTCGGTAAGTCCCAGCGTCTCTTTTGTGGCATCTGTTCTTATGGAAGTGACTATGGCGACCGTAATCGGTGATTTTACAAGCAGTTTTTCTTTGGGTGTGTAAAAAACATCATAGTAAAGCTGGTTGTACAGTTCAGTTGTCTTTTCGGAAAGATAGGTGACCGCTTTCGTCCCGTTTTTTCTGTTTGATTCGGTTAAAAATTCTCGCGCTATTTTTAAAACGGCCTGCTTATCGCTTTCTTCTACATTTCCAGCGGTTTCTTCAACTTCATACTGGGGCTTTGACAGTACCGCGTCTTCAGTTTCGTTAATATCTTGGTCGGACGCGCCGGACAACTCGTCTTGAACTTTCCGTTCTTCAAAAGTGCTTGACGCTTCGTCGCCCCCATTTTCTGCTGAGTTTTTAAACACAAAATACCCTACTGTAATCCCTGCCAGTATTAAAATCGCGACAACGGCGAAAAAACCCTTTGTCAAACTGTGTTTTAGCATAGTTACAAGATTAAATCACACAAACGAGTTTCATGCAAGTGCTAAATTAATCAGTGGAATTCCACCATAGTCAGACTATTGGAGAATGGATAGGGCATGTTTGAAAACCCTACCACTTAAAGCATGAGTCCTCCTTGCGGAGAAGTTTCGCGCGCCATTTTCGCAAAATTTGGTAAAAAACGGCTCATCAAAACTTGGGACTTCGGCACTATTCCAGAAGCGATTTCATAATTCATCCGAAAAGGGGAATATATTTTTTAGAAGCCAATACTTTGCCCGGACTTACCGAGGAGTCGCTTTTGCCAAAATCGGTGGTGGCGGTCGGTTCAAGTTTGACTGAGTTTCTTGACCATGTGATTTCCTTGGCCGTGAAAAATTCACATTGATTTCATATCTTTTTGTTAATTTTTAATTAGAGCATGTTTCAAAAAACGTTCTCCGTAAGGAGCCCGTTTATTTAAGTGTTAGGGTTTTGGACATGCTCTAAAGTCGAAATTATTAAAGTTAACAAATATAATTACTATGTGGCGACATTGGATAAACGGCTTACTTGGTCTTTGGCTTATTGTCTCGCCATTTGTGTTTGAGACAAGCTCGTCCCTCATGAATAATATTATAGTTGTTGGAATAGTGGTTGCTGTTTTGGGTTTCTGGGGAGCGGGAGTGGAAAAACACAGCATGAGCGAGGAAAGTCATGCTTGATAAAACCACCTCACCCGCAATGGCGGGTGAGGTGGTTTCGAAAAATCCACCTTCAATTGGACGGAAAGGGGAGTCCGAGGTTTTTGAAGCGGGCTCGTTTGTTCCCAATATAGTTGAAAGAAGACGACGCGATGAATAGCCCAAAATAGATGATATAATGCGGAATATGGAGGTGCAAAGAAACATATGGTCCGCGCGGGACGTGGGAATGATGACACTTTACATCGTGGGGCTCTCGGGCGCTGTGCTTTTGGGTCTTTGGCTTGCAAAGCCGGATACGCTTACGGCGGTGTTTGCATTTGAACTCTCCTTTTTTGCCATCGTGGTCGGTGTATTTTGGAGCTTTGCGAAAAAAAACAATCTTTCGCTTCACGACACTGGTTTTCGGCCTATAGGAAGAAAGTGGATTCTGCTTAGTATTGTGGCGGGATTTGGCGTTCTGTTTGCAGGAGGAGCTCTTGTAAAGACAATCGGACCGCTCCTCGGAATATCCGATGGCACAAGCTCTTCAATCAAACAACTGCTTGATACCGGCATGATAAGCGACTCAATGTGGGTGAATCTTATTCATTTCAAACTTATCGTCGCGTTTTTAATCCCCATCGCCGAAGAGCTTTTTTTCAGAGGCGTATTATTTAAATACTTTAGGCAAACACGTTCGTTCGCTTTTGCGGGTGGAGCGAGCGCGGTTATATTCGCGGCTTTGCATATCGCTCCACCGCTTATCATATTCGCGTTTCTTTTAGGACTTACAAGCGCCTTTATGTATGAAAAAAGCGGTTCATTGTTCTCCTCTATTATCGTGCATGTGGTAAACAACAATTTCGTGGCAACAC
This sequence comes from bacterium, assembly GCA_030699905.1. Classification (NCBI taxonomy): domain Bacteria; species bacterium. Next base: position 5,693 of record JAUYKQ010000028.1, on the reverse strand, counting down.
TTATCCTCATCTCGCTTACGGCGTAAATCAACATTCTAACATTCTGCAGAATGTTAGAATGTTTTCATGAACCTAAGAAAGGATTTGCCGTAAGGTGAAAGCGAATGTGTTACTTGTCGACCGCGGTATTTTTTATTCAAAAGTCCGGCTTGAACAAGAGACTTTGTATGCTGGGATATGGTTTTAAAATTTGCCGCCAAACTCTCCGCGATTCTCTCAACCGTAATTCCTTCACTTTTCCCGACCAGAAACAAAATATCAATGCGCCGATGATTGGCCGCTCCTTTGAAATAACGTTCCAGCTGTTTTGAAGTTTTCCTCATGTTTCTAAAATAACATACCTCGCGCAATATTCCCACATTCTGCAGAATGTTAGAATGTTGTTTGCTCTGCCTGAATAAACACGCACGACGTCGTGCGTGTTTATTGGTTCACCTCTTTGTACATCACTCCGCGTCCGGTAACGCCAACTTGCTCCACCTTGCCTTCCTCTTGCAGTTCATCCATATATTTAACGACGGTTCGGCTCGCAACCCCAAGCGCCTCGCCAATTTCGGCATTGCCGACCTCCCCGTGCTCGCGCAAAAGCGCGAGCACGCTCTTTTTTCGCGCCTCCTTCTCTGAAGCTGTCTCAATAGCCGATTTACAAATCCCGATAAATTCTTCCTTCGCGCTTGTATCGTGTTTTTTCGCTTCTCTGTACGCGTAAAAAGCCAGCGACACAAGCGCTACGGCAAGAAGAATGATGATTAAAAATAAAATTGATGGCATAGGGTTATTTTAACACCTTTCAACTTCGCCCTGAAACTTTTTGCCCGCCCCGTTAGAAGCGAGACGCTTTCTAATGGGGTCAAACTCTTTCCGTCGTCTTGTGGTGAGCTTGCCCGTCCCGAGCTTGTCGAAGGTGTCGAACCATGCACCAACGAGTCAATTTGGTAAATGGTGACCGTCCCCATTTTCAATTTCACGATGTTCTCCTCCCGTTTTGAGTAAGATGTTATACCGCACATCTCCACCTCCTAGTTTTTTTGCTTCAAGCATAACTATTCAATCAAGACCCCGCACCTTTTACCAAAATCTTCTATATTTTTATACGAAGTATCTAAAAACCCAATTCTTTCAAAGACTCTATACTCTACAGAGCTTTTATCCCAATAAAAATGTTGCTCTTCAAATGCTTCTGATACTTTTGGACAAGGCACAAAACTTCTCCAGCCGTCTACTCCAACAAATAGTAGTGTCTTGTGTATCAACTCGCCACTTATCTTTAAACTAACCTCTGTAGCGAAAGCGTTTTTGTCTGGAAATCTTTTAGTCCATGCCTGTGTAAAATCTCTAGAATCATCAGATATTTCTATCACAAAAGAATTATCGTCTTCAAAAATCCATTTTTCGTTAGGACCAAAAGAGACCTTTTTCCATTTTGGTAATTCCAGCAATCTCTCAAATACTGCGAGATTTTTCTTACCAAAGATTTTTCTAAAAGACCACGATACAAACCACGCTGGTGCTTTTTTTAAAATCCATAAAGATACTTCTTCCATATTATTTTTTGCTTGAATCTTCAACAATTTTTAGTCTCCTTTCATCCAACGATCTATGCAAAATCGCAAAAATTGAGCACCCCGACTTACTAATTCAGCATCTCTATCATTTTTCATGTCCTTTGCTCCGTGGAAAAGATTGCATCTAATTTGATATACAAAATCAAATGTTTGTTCCAAACTATTTTCATCATTCAAGTAAATCATTCCGTTTGAGTTCGGTCTCATATCTTGAATAGGGGAAAGCTCTTTGAATGTAAGTGCGTATCCGGATAACGAGTTCCACTTTTTCAAAATGCGATCCTTAAAATCGGACCTGTTCTGATAAAAATAATCCAGTTTATCTCGATCTGAACCAGATTGGGAGATTTCAGTTAGATATGCGTCGAATATCATCCAACACAACATAAAATCAAGCCAAGGGTCCTGCCGTATTTTCAGCTTCACATTATTCAACTTAAAATACCACCAAGCCATTCTTGTCTTAAACCCCTGATCGACCTCGTTTGTGTAAGAGAGAACCATAGAATTATTTTCTGCTTGAATCTTCAATAATTTTTATTCCCGCCCCGTAGTCAGCTTGTCTGTACTACCGGGGTCTTACGAGTTCAAGCCGTAGAGTTTACTTGTGGTGAGTTTATCGAACTATACACCAGCTCGTCTATTTGACGTTATAGGTTGTGGAATTTAATTCTTCCCCCAACCTTGTCTTAAAATATGCTTCCGTTTCCTTATCGACAAAGTAGACATAACATCCTTTTGTGCCACGCGTCATGAGCGCCCTGTATGTATTCTTAATGATTGCGTCCAAGCGTATCTTGGTTCCGTGCGGGTCATTTTTCATTATTTTCTTCCAACCATGAATTGACTTATCTGTGCTAGCTCTTGCCTCTGGCATAGTCATAACCTTGTTATCCCGAACAATAAGATCTGGCCCGACAATTACACCGATATAATCAACCTCTAATCCTTGGCAGGTATGAATGCATCCAACTTCGGTAACTGAGCTCGGCTGAATAATCCACGCCTGTCCATCCCTATCTAGATTCCAAGTTGCCTTGTAGTTATCAATTTGAATATCCTTGAGTTCTGGATTTTTCTTACTTACCCATTTCCAACAATATCCAGCAACCATGCGAGCCTTATTTTTCGACTTATTTTTTTCGATAATTTCTTCGTGGAGTTCCTTGGGATTATCAAAAATCTTAAAATCATAATCCCTGTCATTAAAAAATTCATTTGCTGTATCATGTATCTGTAGACTATTGTCAAGCCACGCAAGATAACCATCCGAACCGTTACACCTAAATTGAGATTCTAGCGCTAGTTCAGTAGTTACAGCACCTAGTTCCTTTGCGTATTTTCGTATCTCCTCTTTGTCACCAATGTCCTTCAGTGTTACTTTCTGGTCTTCATCGACGAAAAATATACTAAATTTTGATGATTTTATAATTTCTTTTACTTGATTTTCGCCGAGATGACTGAAAATTCCGGATTTCGCATTCAATCGATGCGCCTCGTCAACAATTAAGGCATCGTAAAGATTCGAATCTAATTTATGAAATGACCCAGAGCCACTAAACATATTTGAAATATGCGATTTTTTAAACGATCCCGTGAGTTTTGCTTCATATACTTCACGGGGCGCTGAATTACGAGTGATGTATTGAGTAACGAGTTCTCTCTTCGTTAACTCTACTAATAGGTTGATAGCAACAACAGTTTTTCCGGTTCCAGGGCCCCCTTGAACTATAAGGACATTTTTATTCAGTTCTGATGATTCTCGTGCAAGTTTTAGTGCAGTCTCAAAAACAATTTTTTGATCGTCTATCATCACAAACTCATTGTTGCCGGACAACATTGAGCTTAATTGATCAGCAAGATTCTTCGATGGGCGTATCCTACCCTGATCGATTCTATACATGATCTTATTTTTATCACCATATCTTACGTGATTCTTTATAAACCCCCGGAGTTTGAGTGCATCATCTCTTAAAAATAGTGGTGCATGATCAATGTACTCTTTATAAAAAACATTGGAGATAACATCATCATCCTCATAATTATGCAGGTAGGCGCAAGGAAAAAGCTGGATATTCTCTTCTTCCACAGTCTGATTGTAGTCTTCTAAAAGTCTTTTATATGACCAAGCCTGATAAGAAGGATGTGGGGTCTCCTTCTCCCCATGCTTAAAATACGTTGTTACAATTGCATCCTTTTCTGTAATCTCCGCCTTTTGCCACTGTTTCAGCTCAATAATTATCACCGACTCCTCTTTCGTAGAAGAAAGCCCTGTAATAATGAAGTCAATTCTTTTTGATGAACGGGGAATGTGATACTCGATAGAAATACCTGCATCTCCAGGGATCGAGTTGTCATTTAAAACACGGTCCATGAACTGAAGGGAGTTTGTCCAAGAGTTTAGCTCCGAAACCCCAGTATTCTTACCTGTAGTATCTCTATATTTATCAAGAATAACCTGCCCAATCTTATTCGACATAATATCACCTTGAAAACCAGATTTTGTTGCGGAATATATAATCATAATTACTACAGTAATAGTTGTTGCTGAAAACTAAAGTTTTCAGTGATAGATACAATGAAGTGATCTCTAATCTCAATTCCCAAGGTTCTACCAGTTTCTACTAGCCGACGTGTTATATCTCGGTCTTCACTGGAAGGCTCGATGGACCCGGACGGATGATTGTGAGCAATGATAACACTTGCAGATCGTAATGAAACCGCGGGTTCAAAAACTTCACGAGGGTGAACGAGCGCAGCATTCAGTATCCCCACTGAAATAATCCTATCATCAATTAAACGACCCTGTGCATCTAGATAAAGCGCCACAAAATGCTCTTTTTTTTCGTTTCCTAGCCACTTCTGTAAATAATCAACGACTGCTTGCGGTGATCTCAGGTCTAATTTTTCTGAAATGCGTTCCTTTGCCAAACGTATAGAAATTGCCTGAAAGAGCTTAATCCCGAAAGAATTTGAGGGACCGATACCTTTAACTCGCTGAAGTTCAGTGACTGAGGCGTCAAATACTCCCCGCAACCCTTTAAATTCCCTGATAGCATCTTTGGCCATAGGCTTACAATCTTTCATTGGAGTACCCAAGGTCAAAAGTAGTTCCACAATCTCATAATCATGGAATCCATTCAGACCAGACTGCAAAAAACGATCACGCAGTCTCTTTCTATGTCCGGCACTTTTATGTTCAGTTTTAGTGTGGTCAGACGTATTCATAGTCTTGTATATTTCGTATGTCTTCCTTTGGATTTATCAATCGGATATTTTTCTTCATTCTTTTTTATCTTTTTTTCCAAAGCATCCAAAATATCAATATTTAGATCGGCACTCATCAAAAGCACCCAATATAAAACATCAGCCAATTCTTCTCCGATATCTGCCTTATTCGTTACTATATATTTCTCCATCTCCTCCTTACTTTTCCACTGAAAATGCTCCATGACTTCGGCGGCCTCAAGAACTAGCGAGAGAGCAACATCCTTTGGATTATGAAATTGCTTCCAGTCTCGCGCATCTCGGAAAGCAATTATTCGTTTTGTTAAATCCCTTATATTTTTCATAAATTTATTTTTCAGTTCTTTTAACTTCTTCGCGATTTTTTTCATCACCGATAAGTCGCACATAAAATTCGCACCCGTCTACTCCGAGTGCCCCGCATTTGCACATAGTCATTTTCTTGTGCGTATTCCAATAAATCTCATCTCCGCAATGAGTGCATTTGTAGTAGGTTTCTTCTTTGGTTTTGTTGGCAATTTCTTGTGTCATATATTTTAAACTTCGGTTTTCTCAAGCAACCATTCCCAAAGCGGTCTAAACTGTATAGTCATGTTGTCTTTTTCCACCGTGTGTTTTTCGTCCCATGTGAGTACGGTTAACTTTTTAACGTTCAATTCGCCACTTGCTTCAGATAGAGCTTTTGTTTCTCTTTGCTCGACATCTGAATTTATGGACTCATAGCAAACCTGTATCAGTTCTGTAACCAGATGTCCTTTTTTTACGACAAAATCCACCTCGCGATCATTGCGAGTTTTGTAATAGAATAATTCCAAGTTTGGCTTAAGGCCTCGTTTTACCAGTTCGGTAAAAACCAGATTTTCCATCAGTTTGCCTTTGTCC
>JAUYKQ010000027.1 GCA_030699905.1 bacterium | reverse complement strand
ACCATAATCGGCCGTATTGTCATAGACCTCGCGCCCCAGTTTCTTTCAATACTTATCGCCCTCGGAGTAACTTTTTACCTAAAGCCGATTTTGGCGGTGGCGCTTATCGTGGGAATTGTCTCTTACACCGTAATCCTTGCTCGTTCTGTTTTACCCATAGCCCACATTCAAAGAGAGTATCAAAAAAATCTTTGGCAGGCATTTGGAGACAGTTATGACCTTTTTGGAAATATCTCCACCGTAAAACAAGCAACCACGGAACATTACGAGGCGAAAAGGATGGAAAACCTTTTGACAGGTCCGGTACTTTCGCTTTGGAACAAAATGAACAGGATTTGGAGCAATCTGACTTTGGCGCAGAGGACTATTATTATAGCCACCCAACTCGTGATTTTTATCGCTTCAGTAACTTTTATACAAAGAGGGGAAATGACACTCGGAGACCTTCTGGCTTTTAACGCTTATGCCACTATGATGTTTGGACCGTTTGTAACCATCGGTCGCCAGTGGCAAGTGATACAAAACGGGGTTATACAAATAGAGGACGCCGAGAAAATACTGAAAGAGCCGCCGGAAAATTATCATCCGAAGGGTGGCGACGGAAACACAAAAATAAAAGGCGATGTCTGTTTTGAAAATGTATCAGCCGGTTATGAGGGACGAAATATCCTTAAAGACATATCTTTTGAAGTCAAAGCCGGCGAGATTGTGGCCCTCGTAGGAGAATCGGGAGTGGGAAAAACAACTTTGATTGAACTTATTTCCGGATACAACTTCCCAACAAGCGGCAAGGTCTTCATAGACGGGCGCGAAATCAGAGAAATTGACTTGCTGTCTCTTCGTCAAGAAATAGGCGTGGTGCCACAGGAAGTAGCTCTTTTTAACGACACTATTTCGCACAACATAAAATACGGTTCTTTCCACAAGAGCGAAAAAGATGTGGAAGAGGCCGCGAGAAAAGCTCACGCTTATGATTTTATTGAGAGTTTTCCGGAAAAGTGGAATCAGCTCGTGGGAGAGAGGGGAGTGAAGCTCTCGGTGGGCCAAAAACAGCGCGTGGGCATCGCCCGAGCGATTTTGAGAGAGCCCAAAATTTTGATTTTAGACGAACCGACATCCGCCTTGGACGCGTCTTCAGAAAAAATCATAACCGACTCCCTAAAAGAGCTCATGAAAAATCGGACTACTTTCATAATCGCTCACCGACTTTCAACAGTGCGCCGAGCCGACAAGATTTTGGTTTTTAAAGACGGTCAAATCGTGGAAAAAGGCAGGCACGATGAACTTGTGTTAATAAAGGACGGCGAATACCGCCGTCTTTATGAACTCCAAATCGGCCTTCATGAGTAACTGGGGATTACGCAATGATTTCCGCGCCTCCTTAAAGGGCGAATTCTGACACTACGCGTTACGCTTGACAGAGTGAACGTCGGTGTATTAAGGTGTCAGGAGCACTTAAGACCTTTGTGCATTGAGTGAATCCTTCTTGAGTGAAATGGTGTATCAAATCGGTTAACGCTTAACGCAAACGAAAGGAAGACAATGAAAAAACAAGAAGAAATCACACCCGTACCCCACGAAGAGGAATTTGAGCTGACGCTCGCGGGTGTGCCTGCCCATCCCATAAAAATGGTGCGCAGTGACGGTTACTGTGATGCCAACTCGTGGAAGTTCAAAGGACCAAAAGTTGGAAGCATGGAATCGCGGTGGTTTAGGATAGTCAGAATTGGACACCAACCGAACGTCAAGGCGGTTAATAGGGTGCTGGCAAAGTACGGAACGCCCGCTCGCGGACAATGGCGCGAAGCATACAAAACGTCACAGCAGTACCCTGGACACAACATAGAGGGTCTGATGATTGGCTTTACCGGTTCCATATGGCTGGACGCAGAACACCACCACGCCTTCCCATGCGTCCTCGGCCGTGATAGTGAATTACACTCGTTTTTCGCATGGGTCAACCGTGACTTTGGAGACGAGTGGAGTTTCGTGGTTGAAGTCAAAAAACAGGGGAAGTGGAGATTTTGGAACTTAATCCGTCCCTCTTGACTGCCGGCAGTTGTTCCTTTTGGCCTCGCGAAGTAAAACTTCGCGAGGCCTTTTTGTGAAGAACCTACCGCGTTTTCAAACAGCCGTCTTGGCTTTTTTTTGTTATAATAACGGGAATGCCTGACATCTTTGAAATAAAAACTGAAAAATTTGAAGGACCGCTGGATTTGTTGTTGTCGCTTATAGAAAAGCGAAAGTTCCACATAAGCGATATTTCGCTTGCAAAGGTAGCCGACGATTATATTGCTTACATCCGTTCTCTTCAAAGTTTCCCGATAGCGGACAGCGCCAATTTTATTTTGGTCGCTTCCACGCTCGTTCTCATAAAGTCCAAAAATCTTCTCCCCACTCTCCAACTGACGGAAGAGGAAGAAAAGAGCATAGACGATTTGGAGTCGCGTTTGCGACAACTGGAAAAAATACGCGAGTTGGCACTGCATATAAAAACCCGTTTCGGAAATAATATTCTTTTTTCCATCCCGAGCAGAAAAAGGCCGATTGTCTTTTCTCCTGATAAAGCAATGACGGTCGCCGGATTGGCGTTTGCGATACAAGAAACCCTAAAAAACTTGCCGAAAGAGGAGAAAATACCAAAAGCAGTCGTGGCAAAAGTCATGAGTTTGGAAGAGATGGTGGAAAACATAACAAAAAGAGTGGCGAAGGAGCTAAAAACAAGTTTTAGAGAATTTTCCGGAATGGGAAAATCGGAAAAAGTCCACATCATCGTATCATTTCTGGCAATGTTGGAACTTGTAAAACAGGGTATTATAAACGTTACTCAAGAAAGCAAGTTTGATGATATAATGATGGAAACAGAGCAAGTAAACACGCCACGGTACTAAACTTTGAAACACGAAGTACTAAAATGACACTTGAAGCAAAAATAGAATCAATACTTTTTTTTAAAGCCGAGCCGGTTTCATTAAAAGAGCTATCCCTTACATTGGGAGAAAGTTTGCAAAGCGTAAAAGAAGCGACTGAAAATCTCGGCCTCTCTCTTGAAGGCAGGGGAGTGTGTCTTTTGAACAAGGACGACGAATTGGAAATCCGCACAGCGCCGGAAGCATCGGAAATTATAGAAGGACTGGTGAAGGAGGAAAGAGCCAAGGAACTTGGCCGGGCGGGTCTTGAGACGATGGCTATTATAATGTATCAAGGTTTTGCAAGCCGAAGAGAAATTGATTACATACGAGGCGTAAACAGCACGTTTATTTTAAGAAATCTTTTGGTCCGAGGACTTGTTGAAAGAATACCTCATCCCAACGACAAGCGCAGTTTCGCTTACCGGCCGTCTTTTGAAATGCTCGGGTATCTGGGAATTAAAAAAGTGGAAGAAATGCCCGAATTCGCGTCCGTCAGAGAAGCCGTAGAGGATTTTAAACAACAATCTCAAAAGGAAGACGATTCGCTCTCTGACGGAGCGTTATAATAGTTTCCGCGAATTATGCAGGATAAACACAACACTTTAATACTGGACATAGCCCTTTTAACGATTGTCTCGGCGGGTCTTTTTTCTTTTTTAACTTTGCCGAGGGAAGATAAAAACCGTTCCTCCGTTTCCGCGGTGGCCATGTCCGCGGAAGTGTCTCAAACGGAAATCTATGAAGAGAAAACCGACCCTTTCAAAGACATATCTTTAGAGGCCAAAGCCGCCATAGTGTACGATACCCTAAATGACGAAGTCCTTTACGCTTTAAACGAAAACACGTCGTTGCCACTCGCTTCTTTGACAAAAGTCATGACAGCGATGACCGCGCTTTCCCTAATACCCGACTACACAATAATCCCCATAGAAAAAAGTTTTTTGGAAATGGAGGGCGACAATGGTCTTTACGTTGACGAAAAGTGGCTTTTGCGCGATTTGATTGACTTTACTCTCATGACTTCTTCAAATGACGGCGCCCGCGCCATCGCCACAGTCGCGGGACGCATTGTGGCAAACACGGAGGACAGTATTGAGGGAAGAACGGAGTTTTTAGCTCGCATGAATAAAAAGGCCAAGGATTTAAACCTCACGCGAACTTTCTTTTTAAATGAAAACGGCCTTGATGAAAGTCGAAACTTGCCCGGCGCTTATGGCTCGGCCAAGGACATGGCTGTTCTTTTTTGGGAGGCGTTTACAAAACACCCTTCAGTGTTTGGCGTTACCAGAGAAGAGAATGTTGTCATCACTTCTCTGGATAAAATTCAGCATAATATTTCCAACACAAACAAGGCGGTTAATTCCATACCTCGTCTTATGGGTTCAAAAACGGGTTTTACAGAACTCGCGGGTGGTAACTTGGTTTTCGCGATTGATGCCGGTTTTAAACATCCTGTAATAGTAGTGATTCTCGGCTCAACACCGGCGGGACGATTTGAAGACGCGGAAAAGTTGGCTTGGGCCGCTCTTCAAGGTCTTTCACAAAAATAATCAAATATCCGCAAGCAGACATGAACTCTTTTTTAAAACCGGCGGGAAAAGTTGACAAGCCGTTTCTGTTTATAACATCGGCTTTAGTGCTTTTCGGTTTTTTTATTTTTTTGTCCGCTTCTTTCGGAATTCTTACGCGAGAGAACGGACCTTCTCTTTCGCAAATAATTTTTAACCAGTTTCTTTTCGGATTGATTTTCGGGTCAATCGCCGCTTTTATCTCTTCGAGAGTGCCTTATCGCCTTTGGCGAAAGTATTCTTTTTACTTCCTTCTCTTCGGAATACTTTTAACTTTGCTCGTCTTCGTACCGAGGTTAGGGTTTTCACACGGCGGAGCGACCAGATGGCTCTCTCTCGGTCCCATAAGTCTGCAACCGGCTGAAATACTGAAGCTGGCTTTTGTTGTTTATTTCGCTTCGTGGCTTTCCGGAGTTTATCGCGAAATCGGTTCATTCAAATACGGACTTTTGCCTTTTTGCGGTCTTATAGCCGTTGTTGGAGCAGTCCTTTTAAGCCAGCCCGATACGGGCACCTTTGTGTCAATATTTGTCACAGCCGTAACAATGTTTGTTCTTGCCGGAGGAAAAATCAGGGATATTTTGATAATCGCTCTTATAGGAATACTGTCTTTGACGTTTTTGGCTTGGAGCAGGCCGTATGTCATGACGCGCATCACGACTTTTCTAAATCCTGAAAATGACCCGCGCGGTTCTTCTTATCAAATACAGCAGTCGCTTATAGCTATCGGATCCGGCGGGCTCTGGGGCAGAGGATTCGGACAAAGCGTACAAAAGTTCAATTACCTGCCGGAGCCCATCGGCGACTCTATCTTCGCCGTAGCGGCTGAAGAATTCGGATTTATAGGAGGACTTTTTCTCATAGCTCTGTTTACGGCTTTTGGCCTGCGAGGATTTTACATCGCCAGGCACGCGCCTGATGTATTTGGCGGACTTTTAGTGTCGGGAATAACCACACTCATCATAGTCGGGTCTTTTATGAATATCGGTTCCATGCTTGCCGTTTTTCCTCTTTCCGGACAACCCTTGCTTTTCGTAAGTCACGGCGGTACCGCGTTGCTTATAGCTCTATTTAGCACCGGCATTGTTTTAAATATTTCTCGCTACGCTAAAAAACCGACGGCAAACAACTGAGAACTAACGTTCGGGACGGAAGATTTGTTCCTCTCCCAAGCGAATTGCCGACTGTCGCCATTAACAGTCCGCGTTGTCGGTTGTACAGGTTGCCGGTTGTTGGTAAAATTTATCTATGAAAATTTTATTTACAGGCGGTGGCTCGGGTGGACACTTCTATCCCATAATAGCCGTGGCGGAATCAATCAGAGACATTGCCAGAGAAAAACGTCTTTTGAAACCCGAACTGTATTACATATCCACGGATTCTTACAACGCTCGTCTGCTTTACGACAACGATATTTTTTTTAAAAAAGTTCAAGCGGGAAAGACACGCCGATACATGTCCGTTAAAAATTTTTTTGACATTTTTAAAACAGTCGCGGGAGTTTTTAAAGCAATTATAATCGTTTTCAAGATTTATCCTGACGTGGTTTTCGGCAAAGGCGGATACGCATCTTTTCCTGTCCTTTTTGCCGCTCGCCTTTTGCGTATTCCGGTAGTCATCCACGAGTCAGACAGCGAGCCGGGCAGGGTAAACGCCTGGGCGGCCAAGTTTGCGGTTCGCATCGCCATTTCTTATCCGGAGGCGGCAAAATTTTTTCCGGAAGACAAAGTGGCGCTGACAGGCAACCCTGTTCGTAAAGAAATTTTATCCACAAGAGAAGAAGGCGCCCATGAATTTTTAAAACTGGAAGTAGCTGTTCCTTTGATTCTCGTAATCGGCGGTTCTCAAGGCGCTCAAGCGATAAATGAAATAATAATTGACTCTCTTCCGGAGTTGGTGGAGAAATACCAAATAATTCACCAGACCGGAAAAGCCAATTACGAAACGGTTACGACTACGGCAAGAATAATTTTGGAAAAAAGCCCACACAGAGACCGATACAAACCTTTTGACTATTTGAACGACCTATCGCTTCGTATGGCCGGCTCGGTGGCGTCTCTTGTCATTTCGCGGGCCGGTTCCAGTATTTTTGAGATAGCTCTTTGGGGAATGCCTTCCATAATAATCCCCATTCCCGAGAAAGTGAGCCATGACCAGACAAAAAACGCCTACAACTACGCCAGAGTCGGCGCGTGCACGGTGATAGAAGAACAAAATCTAAGCAAGAGCATTTTAGTGTCAGAGATTGAACACCTTATGAGTAACCCGAAACTTATGGAAAGCATGTCGCAGTCGGCAGTTAATTTTTCGCGTCCGGATGCCGCTGAAAAAATCGCCAGAGAGATTCTTACTATTGCTCTTCGGCACGAGAGATAAGTTTATTGTGTATGGAAGGGAATCGACAGTGGAGTAATGGCCTTTTAAATACCCTAAATAGCTGGTATAATAAGCGATTATGAGTCGAAAAGTCATAACTCGTTTCGCGCCTTCTCCCACGGGAACTCTGCACGTTGGCGGAGCCAGAACCGCTCTTTTCAACTACCTTTTTGCTCGTCAAAACGGTGGGGAGATGGTCCTTCGGCTTGAAGACACTGACAAGGCACGATCCAAAAAAGAATATGAGGACAATATTTTGGACGGGTTGAATTGGTTCGGCCTCGCTTGGAAAGATTTTTGCCGCCAGTCGGATCGGACGGAAATTTACAAAAAGTATCTTGAAAAACTTTTGGCGGATGACATGGCCTATATTTCAAAAGAACCGGCCAAAGAAGGCAGTGGGGAAGTAGAGGTTATTCGTTTCAGAAATCCGGGTAAGAAAGTGACTTTTTCCGACATCATAAGGGGAGAGGTGACTTTTGATACCGCGGAGCTTAAGGACTTTGTTATTGCCAAATCAAAAGATGAACCGCTGTATCATTTGGCGGTTGTTGTTGACGACTTTGAACAAAAAATATCGCACGTAATACGCGGAGAAGACCATCTTTCAAACACACCAAGGCAAATACTGATCCAAGAAGCCATAGAAGCGCCTCGCCCCATTTACGCTCATTTGCCACTCATTTTGGCGCCTGATAAAAGCAAACTTTCCAAACGCAAACACGGCCAATCTGTTTCGGTTACGTATTACAGGGAAGAGGGGTACTTGGCAGAGGCCCTTATGAACTTTTTGGCTTTGCTCGGGTGGAACCCGAAGACCGAAAAGGAAATATTTACGGCAGAGGAGCTCACGCAAGAATTCTCTCTTGAGAACGTCCAAAAAGGAGGAGCCGTGTTTAACAGAGAAAAATTGGACTGGCTAAACAAAGAATACCTGAAAAAAATACCTGACATTTACGATCTTATAATCGCGGAAATAAAAAAAGAAATCCCAAGCTCCGAAAAATGCCCCGACAGAGTAAAGAGAATAGCGCCGACTGTTCTGGAAAGAATTTCCAAAATGAGCGACATAGGAAGAATGAACCGCGAAGGCGATTTTCAATATTATTTTGAGTTACCTTCGTATGAACCGAAAAAACTGTCGTGGAAAGACACTTCAAAAGAGACGACAATAAAACACATCATAAAAATAAGCGAGAAAGTCAGTGTTTTGCCGGAAGAAAATTTTAGCGCCGAAAAAATAAAAGAGGCGATTTGGAAATATGCCGAACAAGAGGGAAGAGGGGAGGTGCTTTGGCCATTTCGTTACGCGCTTTCAGGCAGAGAAAAGTCGCCGGACCCGTTTACTCTCGCCGACATTCTTGGAAAGAAAGAAACATTGGAAAGGTTGAGCACGGCGATTCAAATGCTAAAATGAATTTATGCATAGAAACACGAAAATAAACAAGAAAAAAAATGTTTGGATGGTCGTTTTTTTGTCGGCTTCGGCTATAGTTTTGTTTTTTTCTTTGCTTTTCGCTTTACCGGCCGACATTAATAGAGTTTATGCCCAGAACTCCACGATTGAAAAACTTCAAGAGGGGATACAAGAAAGAAATCAAAAAATTTCAGAACTGGAAAAAGAAATCGTCAAATATGAAAGCCAGATAGCCAAAACTGGAGAAGAGGCCAAGACGCTTCAGACGGCGATAAGCCGACTAAATACCGAAAGAAAAAAACTGCTTTCCGAAATAGCCATTACGGAAAACAGAATACAGGCGGCGTCTTTGACAATAGAGCATCTTTCAAACGAGATATCAACCGTCACGAAAAAAATAGAAACGAGTGAAGGTGGTTTGGCCCAGACAATAAGAATACTGGACGAAAACGATCAAATGACAATGCTTGATTATGTCTTAACAGGTCAGTCGGTTTCCGAAGTATTTGACCAAAGCGCCTCCGTAAGCCGTCTGCAGGCAGACGTTAGAGTCAAAATGACGGAGCTTCGCGATCTGCGCGACCAGTTGAGCCAAAAAAGTTCCGAAACTGCTGAGCAGAAAGAACAGCTCACGGGTTTCAAGGAAAAAATAATCGGCCAAAAAGAAGTCACGGAAGCCAATAAAAAGGCCCAAGATCGTCTGCTCCAAGAAACAAAAAACCAAGAAGCCGAGTACAAGAAAGAAGTGGAGCGCAGAAAAGCCGAAAAAGAAGCGTTTGAAAAAGAACTTTTTGAATTAGAGTCGCAACTGCATTTTGAAATTGACGCGTCCAATTTGCCGAAAGTGGGCACAAAAATATTTGAATTTCCGCTATCAAACGCGACAACGGCCTCATGTTTGGAGCCGGAAGGATCAAGGTTTATAAACTGCGTCACGCAATACTTCGGTAACACGCCTTTTGCCAAATCCGGCGCTTACGGTGGCAGGGGACATAACGGCATGGATTTTAGAGCGTCAACCGGCACGGAAATTTCGGCGCCTTTATCCGGAACGGTAAGAGGCACAGGTAACACGGACATTTTTACCGGTTGCAAATCATACGGCGGTTGGGTTCTGCTTGACCACGGAAATGGTTTATCCAGCGTTTTTGGTCATATGTCAATACGAAGCGTTAAAGCGGGAGATAAAGTCAAAACCGGCGAGACAATAGGCCTATCGGGAGGTATGCCGGGGACTCCGGGGGCCGGACATTCCACCGGACCCCATTTGCACTGGACTGTTTTTGCCACTGAAGGTGTTAAAATTATGAAACTCGCGGACATACCCGGACGCAAAACCACAGCGTGCAGTCCCGCCACCATACCGGTCGCCGATTTGCGAGCATACATGAACCCCATTGAATTTCTATAATCCTCAGGGCATAAACCATGGAACCGAAATTTTACGAAAATTCAGACAACAACCACTGCCTGCAATGCTGTGTCCGGATGGCGCATGATACAAAAACCAGCACGGTTATTGACAGTCAAACGGTTGACATGGAAACAAGTTACGAACACAACCTTTGGACATGGACTATTGCAGGAGCGAAATTTTTGGCTGAAAAAACAGGTGGTGCCCAATTAATAAACGAGGGATTTGATTATCAGGAATTTTCTGAAAAAGGAACAGAGTATCTGCGACAGTTCTGGGACAACAATCGTTTTGAAAGTCAAAAGGCCCACGCGTCGGCCAATTTTGAAAAAGAGAGAGATCTTGCAAGAAAATTCCTAAACGCCGGTGGCGAAGTCAGGAAAGAAACTTTAAGCGAAAGCAGAGTGGCAGAGTTGGCCAAGAACAATTTCATCATCGCCCAAGTTAACCATGGTACTTTATATGGAACGCCCGATTTTTACAGCCATTACGTTCTAATATACGATCAGACGGCGGACAGTTTTGAATTTCACGACCCGGGCTTGCCACCGAAAAAAGCAACCATAGTGAGCAAACATAAATTCATGACGGCTTTTTCCAACGAACTTATCGCGGTTTCAAAACCGGACTGGTGGTTTGACGAACCGCAAGCTGGTGAGGACTTTTTAACTACAGTATTGCAATGGATAATAAAGCTGGTCTCAAAAAACAAACCTCCGGCGTAAGATACTCGTAAACATAAAAACGGGGTAGAATAGATAGAGGGATAATTTAAAAGCAACCTTATGAAAAAGAAAAATTTTGCTCAAAACAGGAGAGGGGGGTTCATACGATGGATCGTCCTTCTTGTCATAATATTATTCATCCTTGCTTATTCCGGTTTTGACCTAAAAGAACTTGTAAGTTCTCCGAAAATAAAATCTGCTTTTTGGCATACGTGGGATTTTTTAAAGCTCATCTGGAGCGACTATATTGTTTTAGGGGCCCTTTGGCTATGGAATGATTTTATAGTGGGAATTTTGTGGCAGGATATTGTTTTGCCGATAATAGATAAGATAAAACAGTGGTTCAGATGAGAGAGGGGAGTTTTTGGTCACGACGGGCTTCGCAAAGCCCGTAAACCTTCACTCATCCCCGTTATTTCGGTAAGCGCGAACTTGCGTTTAATACCGTGAATTACGAAATGGTGTTGAGGCGAGGTTTGAGAGGCGCCTTCGGAGGCGCGGCTGGCGCCGGAGAGAGGAGATTTTTAGTAAAAAATCTTCGTGGCGTACGAAGACCTCGCCGAAAAAGACATTTCGTAATTCAAGGTTTAATACCTCTTTTATTTCTTCCCGTGAAGATTCTTATGGATGTCCTTTAACTGTTTACTTGTCACATGAGCGTACATTTGAGTGGCCGCTATGTTTTTATGTCCTAAAAATTCTTGAATAACGCGTAAATCGACTCCGTTTTTAAGAAGGTTGGTGCCAAAACTGTGTCGCATGGCATGCGGTGTCATTATAAGAGGCAATCCGGCTTTTATTATGTAATGCTTAAACGATTTTTCTATGGAGCGGGAAGTCAAACGGCTGATTTTTTTACCATTTTTTCCAAAAGCCACAAAAAGGGCAGGGTGGGTGTCACTCCTAACCTCCATGTATTTTTCAAGCCACAAAAGGGCGCGCAAAGAAAAATAGACGGTTCGTATCCGGCCTCCCTTGCCTTGTATACTAAGTTCAAAGACCTCCCTGCCGCCTTTACCAATTTTTATTTGGTCGGCGTTTAAAGCCACTAATTCCGAAATACGAAGTCCGGTGGAAAAAAATGTCTCTAAAATGCTCCTGTCGCGAATGCCTTGAGGTGTAGTGATATCAGGCGCCTCAAAAAGTTTTTCAAGCTGTTCAAGCTCCATAAAACGCACGTGGCGCTCGCTTTTGTCCCTGGCCAATGGAACCTTCTCAACAGGCAGTGACAGGAAGTTCCTATGGGCAAAGAAGCTTAAAAACATCCGCAGGGCTATCAAGTAGTAGTTCTGGGTGCTTTTCTTAAGAGGTTCGTTTGTCCGAGCCGAACGAGTGGATCTCGACAGAAACAAACGGTAATCAAAAACATGCTCGCGAGTCAGCTCGTGGGGCTTAAGCTCTTCAAGTTTTTTAATTTTAAGCCAATCAAAGAAGCGCTTGAGGAAGCGGGAATAGTTTTCTTGCGACTTTGGAGAAAGTCCCTTTTCCACGTCTATCCAATCCAAAAAATCTTGCAGGTGAGAGGGAAGGGGTTTTTTGCTTTTATCCATGACAATAAATTATGGGCTTAATTTTAACGGCATGGTACGATTAACTTAAATTATGCGAACCATGATTATTAATTTTAGCATCTTTAAAAGAACTTCAAAAAAAGTTATCCACACCCCCTATCTCTCTCCCCTCTGGAGGGTCGGCCGGAGAGGCCGCCCCGTTAGAAACCTCTTTCTAATTTCTAACGGGGCAAGGCGCTCCTCTTAAGGGGGACTACTGCCACTCCCCTCTCTTTACAGCGATAGCAGGGGATTTGAGCGGATAAGAAAAAACACTCGGACAAAATCCGAGTGTTTTTTCTGCTATTATTTCTTGGCGAAATGTTCGCTTTTCTTCCAGCACTTGGAAGAGTGCACCCAAGGGACGCTTCCCTGCCTTTCGTAAAGCCATTTGGCATAGGACATGTTCCCCTCAAGAGAATAGATGTCAAAGCCGTTCTTCTTTGCGCTATCGCCATGGAAGTATTCGTTAATCTGCATGAGACCAACGTCTTCCCTGTTTTGGATACCGCGAATAACTTTCCCATTTTTTCCAAAGTGCCTGAATGTTGATTCGCACTTGGCTATTTCGGCAAGAATGGGTTCTTCCTCAAAATACTCTCTGACGTACTGTTCAAGAGTAAGAGGATATATTTTATTTTCGTCTACCTCCCCTTCCCTTTCACTGATTTGGTTAATGTTAACTTGAACTGGAATTGTGCTTTTAGCCGAAGATACTTCGGTCGCTCCCGCGCCCCCATAGAAGGCCGAAAGCATAAGCATTGATGAAATTGTAAGTTCTATCATAATCTCTCCGTTCACCTTTCCGTAAAGGTCCAGAGATAAAATTTAAAATCAGACTTTCGTCTGACTGTCTTTATATATTAGCATAAAACGTTTTCATTGTCAATACTAAAAAGAGAAAAGCAGGATTATCAATCGCCTAAAAAACGGCTCTGCAGAGCCGTTTTTTAGGCGAGACAACTCATTTAAATTGAACAACAAAATCAACGCTTTGCCAAATCAAGAGGGCAAATCTCCCCAAATGGGGCATTTTTCAAACTCCGGCAAAAGACCCTTGCCGTAAAGAAGTCGCGACAGCGCTTCCGCCGCCCGTAAAGCTCCTTGCAGGCCGTTGTGTGGCCTTGGTTCAGGCGGTAAACCGACATATTTTAAGACGGAATCAAGGTTAAGAGCTGTCCTGCCCTTTTCTGTCGGCGGTTTCTTCCCTTTCCATATCATGTGAGCAAAACAAACAGAATGACTGTCTATACTCCTGTGCGGAAAAGGCCAATCAAGTCCGTATCGTTTGGCGGCCGTTTGAAGCATGGAAATATCAAAAATAGGATTGTGTCCCGCCAAGGTGTGGTCATCGGTATCCATGGCCCAAGGAATAAAAGACCTCAAAACTTGTTCTTCGGTTTTTTTGCTCGGATCGTGTATTTCTTTTTCCGTAAAACCGTTTATACCGAGAGCTTCTTCCATCACATGGGCGCCTTCAAAGACGCGACACTCATCGTAAAACCTCCTTTCCGGACTTGCCAAATCCACGGCCCCAACGGATACAATACCGTGAACGTGTGGGTCTGTTCCGGTCGTTTCTACGTCAACAACTATCATGGTTTAAGTTCAATAACCCCCTCGTCCTCACTCATTTCCTCATACGCATTCATCGGAGTTATCGTTGCTTTTATTTCGTCAAATTTGAAAAACAGAATACCGAGGAGTACAGCCGGCATAAGTATAAAGCCCAGAAGGGCCGTGCCGATATAAGCAACTTTGGTTTTAGTTTCCGGTTCAAAAACAAAAGCGCCTCTGGCTTCTCTGAGGCGGATAAACAGAAGATACATGTAAGCTGCCACAAACGGAGAAACGACTACGGCAAACAGTAATCTGGCTATTGACGCGCCCATTTCCTTGCCAAACGGCATGAAAGCGACATTTAAAACAACGCTTCCTATAAGGGCGGCAAACCCAACCACGAAAAGCCGCCAAAGCACTTTAAAGGTTCTACTGCGCATATATTCTCTTGACTTCAAAAGAGCTCTGAATCCCTTTTCATTTTCACAGACGATAATGTAAACCCCAAAAACAAACCAAATTCCGAAAATCATGCCCGGTATGATGAACAAAAGCGAACCTCCCATAACAAAAAAGGAACTCAAAATGATGAGCCAGATATAGGAGCCGATTTTTCTCTTGGCTCTGCCAAAACTTTCCGCGACTGTAATTTCCCCCGTTTCTGAAACCGCTTCTATAATGGCAATCTGTCCCCAAGCGTAAACTATTATCTGAACCAGGACGGCCAAAATAAAAAAACTGAACCAGCCAGCTAACATTGCGCCACCTTGACCGCCTTGTTCCGGGGCCATGTTAAGAAAATTCACGAATAAAAACATGACGAGAGCAGGCACTATCGCCACCCCTATAAGAGTCGCAAGCTTGGAGCGGTACAATCCCCACGTCTCCGACATGAGAGCGCTTCCGGAAGGCAGGACGCTCGTACCCGAAACCTGCTCATTTATCTGACCTCCCTGATTTATTTGTGTTTCATTATTCATAACAGAATTATACTGTTTTCGAAATTTCTTGCTGTGGAAAAGTCAACACCTCTTCTCTCATGCTAATCCTAAAATTTCGGGGTGGGGAGAGTCGAACTCCCGTCTCACGAACCCGAATCGTGAATACTACCACTATACTACACCCCGTTTCGGCACTAATATTAACCTTTTAGAAGCACTCTGTCCATATAAGTTGCTCTAACTGCGGTAAAATATGCTAATATTTGACTATGGAATTCAGGAGTCAAAACTTTATACCGGCACTCTTGGGAAGCGACATAAACACATACAGCGTGGCCAGAGCTTTTCACGAGGCCTATGGCGTAAAATCAGCCGTTTTAGGGAAGGCATCTTCAGGCCCCAGCCATTTCAGCAAAATAGCGGATTTTTACATGGAGCCGGAAATTGACAACGAAAAGCTTTTTTTAACCATAATAAACTCTTTCGCCTCAAAACACCCCGAAAAGAAAATCATTCTTTTGGCTTGTGGCGACTCTTATGTGGAACTTATCGGCAAACATAAGAAGGGATTGAGAGACAACATCATAGCCCCTTATATAGACGAGGAGATGATGGCCAAGCTCATGAAAAAGGAGACGTTTTACAAACTCTGCGACCAATACAATCTTCCGCATCCAGCGACTTTGGTACATAAAAAAAGTGACGGTCTTTCTTTTAACCTCCCCTTCCCCTTCCCTGTTATCGTAAAGCCCTCAAACGGAGTGAACTATTGGAAACACCATTTTGACGGACAGAAAAAAGTTTATAAATTAAACGACCGGTCGGAACTTGAAAAGGTTTTGACGGAAATATACTTGGCCGGCTATGATGACTCCTTAATAATACAGGAATTTATTCCCGGCGATGACTCCAAAATGCGGGTTCTGACTTGCTATAGCGATAAAAACGGTAAAGTCCGGCTCTCTGCCCTCGGCCACGTCCTGCTTGAGGAGCACACGCCAAAGGGTCTTGGAAACCACGCAGTCATTATAAATGAAAATGACTCTGAACTTGAAGAGAAAATTCGTCGCTTTTTGGAGGACATGCATTTTGTCGGTTTTTCCAATATGGACATCAAATACGACGAAAGAGACGGCAAGTTTAAGATTTTTGAACTTAACGTCAGACAGGGCCGTAGCAACTACTACGTAACCGCCGGCGGGCATAACATCGCCGAGTACGTGGCGGGCGAATATATTTTCGGGAAAATTCCGGACTTTACCGACAAAGCGCGCGAGAAACTCTGGCTGGTCATACCTTTTCGGGTAGCTTACAAACACGTTAGAGACCTGGCGCTCCGCCAAAAAATGAAAGAACTTTCCGCCAAAGGCCAAATTATCAATCCGCTTTTTTACAAAGGGGACTACTCTTTTAGGCGGACACTTTATCTTGTACGGTCATATTTAAGTCACTTTTGGAAGTATTATAAATATTTTTAATCTTATGAAGGAACGAAAAAAAGTAGGAGTTTTGGGCGGTATGGGGCCTCTTGCCACGGAGTATTTTTTCAAAGAAATACTGGAGAGGACAGAAGCGTCCAAAGACCAGGAACATATAGACATGATAATCTATAACCACGCTTCCCTGCCCGACCGTACAGATGTGATACTGAACAAAAAATACGAACCGTTTCTCTCCCTTGTCAAAGAAGACGCCAAGGCCCTTGAAAAAATGGGGGCAGAGGTTATTGTTATTCCTTGCAATACTACGCACTTTTTCTACGACCTTATCCAAGAAGAAATCTCCGCGCCAATCATAAATATGCCTCTTGAGAGTGTCAGGAGCGCAAAAAAACTTTTTGGGGCAAAAAAAATAGGAGTTTTGGCAACCACAGGCACAAGAGAGGGACGGGTATACGAGAAATATTGCGAAGAGGAAGACATGGAAGTGATTTTGCCGTCGGATAAAAATCAAGAAATCCTCATGAACCTTATATACGAGGGCATCAAAAAAGAAGGAAGAGCTGATAAGAAAAAATTTGAAATCGTGACAAAAGAACTCTACGAAAAAGGAGCGGAGGTACTCATATTTGCTTGCACTGAATTATCATACTTTAAAGGCGACTTTCAAACTCAAACTGCCGGCAGATACTTGGACTCTCTGTCTGTTTTGGCAGAAAAAACCATAGAAGCCGCCGGCGCTAAAATCAAACAATGAGAAGTTTTTTTAGAAAAATAATTCCTGTTGGACTGCGACGGACATACGGAAGCGTTTGTCATTTCATCGTGGCCGTCTGCGGAGCGGCTTTTTACGGTTTTCCGTCGGAAAAACTCATAGTTATCGGCATTACGGGAACAAAGGGTAAAACAAGCACAGCCAATTTCATATGGAGCGCTTTGCAAAACGGAGGAATAAAAACCGGAATTTTAACAACGGCCAACATACGCATCGGTGAAAAGGAGTTGAGAAACGACTATCACATGACCATGCTTGGCCGTAGCGAAATACAAAAATACTTGAGGCAAATGGTAAGCGAGCGTTGCAAAGTGGCGGTTGTGGAAACCACTTCCGAGGGCATAAAACAGTTCCGTCATAAAGGAATAAACTATGATTTTTTGGTTTTTACAAACTTGTCTCCGGAGCATCTTCCCTCTCATGGAGGCAGTTTTGAAATGTACAAACAAGCAAAAGGAAAGATTTTTAGTTCTCTCCATAAACACAGACACAAAATCATAGACGGCAGAAAAGTGGACAAGGTCATTATGGTCAACAGCGATGATGATGAAAAAAATTATTTTTTGTCTTTTAAAGCCGACAAAAAAATAACTTTCGGACTAAAAGAAGGGGCGTCGGTCTTGGCCGAGAACATTAAAGCCGAAGGATTTTCAGTGTCTTTCAAAGTAGATGGCAGTAACTTTGATTTGCGTCTTCCGGGCGTTTTTAACGTGTACAACGCCCTGCCGGCCGTAGCTATCGGTCGTTTCCTTGGCGTATCGGACGAAAAAATAGCAAACGGTTTTAAAGAATTGGCCACAATTCCCGGCCGAATGGAAGTCGTGCAAAAAGAGCCATTCACGGCCATAGTTGACTACGCTCACGAGGGGCGTTCAATGGAGGCCGCTCTTCTCACCGCTAAACTGCTCTCGGGTAGCCACAAAGTCATTGTGGTTTTAGGCGCGGAGGGCGGTGGCCGTTATAAGGGCAAACGTCCCGTCATGGGTCGCGTGGCGGCGGAGAGGGCCGACTTTATTATCGTAAGCAACGTTGACGCCTACGAGGACGACCCGAGAGAAATAGCGGAAGATATTGCCAAATCGGCAGAGAGCGCCGGAGCCAAAAGAGAAGAGACCTTGTATGTTGTACTGGACAGACGTCTAGGCATCCGCAAAGCCCTATCTCTCGCGACGGGTGGCGACGTCGTCATAGTAACCGGAAAAGGAGCGGAGCAAACAATAACAATAAACGGAAAAACACTTCCGTGGGATGACAGAGTGGTCGTAAGAGAAGAATTGAATCGGCTGAAAAACCAGCCGTGAATTTTAGAACCTATCTCCAATCTCACATCCGAGTAAAACGGCGCAATTTCGAGATAAAAAACAAGCTGGAGTCCGAGGCATATCATGATATGTAGAGGACGAAGCGAAGTTTTTTAGCCGAAATTGCGCCGTTTTAGCGGATGAGCTCTTATTTATGGCCCCATATTTAGCGCTGAGATTGGAGATAGGTTCTTACGTAACGTGAACTTGTTTTTTGGTCAGTTTGTCGCCGTTCCACCTGATTTTTCTCCTGTTGGTGTAAGAGACCTTGCCTTCCTTGAGAGCGAAAAGAGTATGGTCTTTTCCCAGACCTACGTTTTTACCGGGCAAGTACCGCGTGCCTCTTTGACGAACAATAACGGAACCAATACCCGCTTTTTGTCCGGCATAAAGTTTGACGCCAAGATACTTTGGTTGTGAATCAGTCAGGTTTTTAGCTGTACCGCCCGCCTTTTTTGTTGCCATAGCTCAATATCTTTAGTTATAATGACCTCATGAATATACATGATTTATTTCAAAAATGCAAGGCGACTTCTTTAAGGGCGACCTCCACGGCCAGAAATGTTGCCATCTCCAAAGAGACGCTATTCCCTATCATAATTATTTTAGTGGCTTTTGGCTCATTCGGACTCGGACGCCTTTCAATAAGCAAGGAAAATTACGCACCTATTAAAATAGAGTATGACGATATGTTAATGTCTCAAGCGGCGGCTCCGGCTTTCGCGGAAAGGGCCTCAGGCGAGGACGAAAAACAGAGAGTTCCGGAGCCCCAGATTGGCGGAGCGCTCGTCGGTTCTAAAAATGGTTCCGTTTATCATCTGCCTTGGTGCTCCGGAGCCAAACGTATAAAAGAGGAAAACAAAATTTGGTTTGAAAACGATAAACAGGCAAAAGATGCCGGATACCGACCGGCAGAAAATTGCCCCGGACTTTGACAGAAAAACGGCGGTTATCAAAGGACTTAGTCCTTTGATAACCGCCGTTTTTAACATCATACGATTTTTTCTACCTTACAGCTATTATCATTCTTTGGCTGAAACTGTGACTTTTATCTTCGCTTCTCTTTCTCCCACTTTGACGGTAACTTTGTGTTCTCCGATTTCTTTAATGGGCTTATCAAAAAATATAAATTCCGGCAAAACGGCAATCCGCGTCTCTTCTTCAATTCTCTTGGCTATTTCTTCTTTATGTATTGAAGCGAAAAGGTGTCCTTGCTCGTTCGCCTTTGCCGAAACCGACAGGATTTTGTCTTTAATGCTTTCCAGATTTTTCTCCAAAAGAGTTGTCTGAAGTTTTCTTTCCGCCACCAGTTTTTTGGCTTCCGCTTCAGCTCGTAAAACGGCTTTCTCCGTTGCCGTCTCGGCCAAACCTTTCGGAATCAGCATGTTTAAAGCGTAGCCATCCGCTACATTTTTGACCTCGTATTTTCGGCCTATTTTTGGCACGTCTTTAAGCAAAACCACTTTCATAAAGTTTTTCTGTTAGGTCTTATTAAGCTATCACAAACCGCGCTTAAATACAACGTTCTCGGGACAGATGGGCACCATCACTCCCGACATCGGGAGTGATGGTGCCCATCTGTCCCCCTTCTGGTTATTTTCTTTTCTCCTAAATCCTGAATCATAAATCGTAAATCATAGCCGGTTCCTCCCGACCTACATATTTTTTACCAACTCTAACGCCTTGTCCAACTGCGGATCCAAGCCCGCTTCAATGTCCTCTCTTGTCATTTCAACAACCACGTCCGGAGTAATCCCCCCCTCCGAAAGAGACAGTCCGTTAGGCGTGAGCCATCGGGCTATCGTTACTTTGAGCGCCGTATCCTCCGTCACGGGAACAAGCTCCTGTACGGAACCTTTTCCAAAAGTTTGAGTGCCGACAAGCACAGCCATTTTGTGTTCCGACAGAGCTCCGGCAAGAATTTCCGAAGCCGAGGCGGTACCTCCGTTTACGAGAATCACCATTCTTAAATTTTTGTTAAAAGCGTTTCGTCCCAAACTTCTGTAAACTCGCGGTTCGCTGTTTTGGCCGAAATCCTCCGTTACTATGACTTTACCTTGAGGCAAAAACCAAGAAGCCATGTCAATGGACGAACCCAAGTACCCGCCGGGATTGCCACGCAAGTCCAAAACAAGATACGGAGTTTGCGCCTCCACAAACTCACGAAGAGCTTCTCTGAAATCGTTCTGCGAAGGAGCGGAGAAGTTGTAAAGCCGGATTATAAAGACGCCGTCCTTTGTTTCGGTTTCCAATGACGGAATGTCTATGACATCTCGGACAATTTCCACTTTTATCGGTTCTTCGCCGTTTTTTAGCCGGAAAATAGTCAGCGTTACTGTACTGCCCTTGGGCCCGCGGATAGCTTTTACCGCGTCTTCCACAGAAAGTCCGAGAGTCGGCTTGTCGTCAATTTTGATTATCTGGTCTTCCGGTTCTATTCCCGCCCTGTAAGCGGGCGTACCCTTAAGAGGCGCGACCACCGTGAGAACTCCATCGCGCAAATCAACCTCCATGCCGACCCCTTCAAAGTTACCGCTTATCTCCTCATCAAATTGCTTTTTCTCAACAGGAGGAAAAAAGGAGGTGTAAGGGTCGCCCAAAGAAGCGGCCAAACCTTCTATGGCTCCCCATATCTTTTGCTGGTCCGAAGTGCTTGTGGCGGTAGTAACGTATTTTTCGTTCAAAATATTCCACGCTTTCCAAAAAGGCGAGAAGTCAACCTCATCCGGCTTGCCGTTGTCCACATTCAAAATATTAGAAGTAGCCACGGAACTAACCTGATTGTTTCCTACATTCACTCCCACACCGAAAGAAACGGCGATAAGAATAACCACGCCCACTACGGTGCCGATATTTTTACTTCTTTCTTTTTGCATAGTTCCACTCATTATCTCAAAATTAAAATAATTGCGCAATTGTTGTCGTCGGATTTGTGGAAAGAAAAAAAAGAATGTAATCGGTTACCGAGTTATGAGTTGTGAATTGCCGTCCGTGAGTTATAATTTAAGTCAAGTAAAGTTCGAGCGACAAAGGTTTAAAAATCTTGAATTACAAAATACGGCAGTCGCCCCCCCACGAGGAAAGTCACAAAAAAGTGACTGAGCCCTAGGCAAGCGCCCTTGGAGCGGTCACTTTTTTGGGAGCTTTCCCTCGTGGGGGGCAGGCGTTTCGTAATTCACAGTTTAAAAACCATCGCCGACACAAAGCCACGCCGATGCTTACAACTCACACTCATAACCGTCTCACATGGATTGATCTTGAATCGCCATCGGACGAAGAAGTACGCTGGATTGTTGAAGAGTACGGAATACACCCGATAGTCGGTCAAGAATTTCTCACCCCCACTCTTAAACCCCGAGTGGACTTGTATTCCGATTATATTTACCTGATTTTGCACTTCCCCACCCTCCATAGCAAAAGAGGTAACATAGGCATAACCAAAGAAGTTGATTTCGTTATCGGCAAGGACTTTATAATCACGGTCCGATACGACGAAATAGAAGCCCTGCATAAGTTTTCAAAAATCTTTGAGGTCAACTCTATTTTAGACAGACCGAACGCTGGAGAACACGCTGGATTTATTTTTTTCTACATGATTGGCGAGGCCTACCAGTCCCTTTTGAATGAACTGGAGGGAATAAAGGACTCCCTGCAGGTCATTCAGGAGAAAATATTTGACGGCCAAGAAAAAGATATGGTCAGGGCGCTCTCTGACGTCAGCCGAGAGCTTTTGAGCTTTACCCAAGCCACCAGCAACCACAAAGAGGTCTTGAATTCTTTTGAAATAGCCGGACGCAGATTTTTCGGAGAGGAGTTCACTTACTATCTGAGCAAAATTTTAGGTGAGTACTACCGTATAGAGGCGGCCATTGAAACAAACCGATCTTTTTTGGGAGAGCTACGACAGACCAATAATTCTCTTCTTTCCACAAAACAGAACGAGATAATGAAAGTCCTTACCATAATGGCTTTTATAACTTTCCCTCTTTCCCTTATAGCCGGAGTTTTCGGTATGAATACGGATAATCTTCCGATAGTCGGCCATCCGCAGGATTTTTGGATTGTCGTGGGACTAATGGCGATTTTAACGGTGATTTTCTTTTGGTTTTTTAAACACAAAAAGTGGCTATAGACATGTAACGCGAAACATGTAACATGTAGCGTATAACGTATAGCGTGTAACGTGTAGCGTCAGAGTATTTCTTTTCCGGCGTTACACGTTACAAGTTACACGTTGTATATTATGGCGTTACAAGTTACATATTTCGTGTTCCATGATTAAACTTTACAACACTCTCACTCGAAAAAAAGAGGAATTTCATCCGATTGACAGAACCGGCAAAACAGTCGGCCTTTATTCGTGCGGGCCGACTGTTTATGACTGCGCCCACATAGGAAACTTGCGCGCCTACGTTTTCGTAGACACTTTGAGGCGCGCTTTGGAGTACAGCGGTTATAAAGTCAATCATGTGATGAACATTACCGACATCGGCCATCTTGCGAGTGACGGAGACGAAGGCGAAGATAAAATGACAAAAGGCCTCAAACGCGAAGGCATGGAAGTTACCATTTCAAACATGGCCAAACTTGCCGACAAATACACTGACCTTTTTTTCGCGGATTTAAAAGACCTCAATATACTCACACCCAAAGAGCTGCCGCGAGCAAGCGCCCATATAAAAGAAATGCAAACTCTTATCCACAAATTGGATGAAAAAGGTTTTGTGTACAAAACATCAGACGGACTTTATTATGACATTTCAAAATTTCCAAACTATGGCAAGCTGGGAAACATAGAAATATCCAAGTTAAAAAGTGGCGCGAGAGTGGAGTCAAATCCGGAAAAAAGGCATCAAGCCGATTTTGCATTGTGGAAATTCAATGACATCGGCTGGGAATTTGAAGAATTCGGCAGGGGTACTCCGGGTTGGCACATTGAATGTTCGGCCATGAGCGAGAAATATTTGGGGCAACCGTTTGATATACACACGGGCGGAGTAGACCATATCGGCACTCACCACAACGGAGAAATTGCCCAGTCCGAGGCGGTCTTTGAAAAACCGCTCGCAAATGTATGGGTGCACAATGAGCATCTTGTCATGGCTGAAGGGAAAATGGCTAAATCCAGCGGTAAATTTATAACTCTTAAAGACGTTAAGGCCCGAGGCATTCATCCCCTTTCGCTTCGTTACTGGTTTCTCACTGCCCATTATCGCTCGCCTCTCACATTTTCGTGGGAGGCGCTTGAAGCTGCTCAAACCGCCTATTTCAAGTTGCTTTGGAAAGTGGACGAGCTCACGTCTTCAGACAAAAAAGAAAAAATTGACAGCCCGTTCGGAATAAATATTGAAAATGCGATGTATGACGACCTTAATACGCCAAGAGCTCTTTCTTTTATCTGGACCGAACTGCGAAATCCTT
Organism: bacterium; assembly: GCA_030699905.1. Lineage (NCBI taxonomy): Bacteria > bacterium. The sequence goes on along the minus strand of JAUYKQ010000027.1, from coordinate 48,826 downwards.
TGTCTTTTAGCTCTTTTGAGAAAGCGGTAATTCAGTTCGACAAAATCCTCGGTTTGGACCTTGAAGCGCAGGCGAAAGAGTTTGCAAAAGAGCAAAAAAATATTCCCGCGGAAATATGGGATTTGTCGGCAAAAAGAGAAGAGGCCCGCCAAGACAAAAATTTCAAGAAAGCGGATGAAATCCGCGACGAAATAGAAAATGCCGGCTACACCGTAATGGACACCGACTCCGGCCCATTAATTCGCAAAGTTGCTTAATTCACAGACCGACGTAGCTTTTTATAGCGTTAAACGCCTAATACTCGCCAGTATTAGGCGTTTTTTTCACGATTTAAAACACGGTGGCCGCGATTTGAAGATCTTCCGGCGATGTGATCTGTGTCCAGTTTTCGGCTTCAACTATTTTTATCGGGTACTTGGAAACCAGATGTAGAAGCGTCTGAGGCAGTCCGTATTCGGCAGAGTCCACCGCTTTCGGCACAAGTGGCGCATCAAAAAATTCCTTTCCAAGCACATAAGCCCCGATATTTTCCCACTCTCCGGGCACGAGATTTTGCGCCTCTTGAATATCGGTAAGAGTGCCTTTTCGGTCAGTTACTATTTTTGCTCCGAGTTTTGGTTTTTCAATACGTCTTGCGCTTATAGCCCATTTCTCTTTGGATAAGTTATCCAAAAATTCGCGATGATACATATCATCGCCCATCAAAACCATGAAATTTCCAGCTATTGCGTCCTTGGCCATATGAACGCCGTGTCCCGTACCAAGAAGTTCCTTTTGGTAAACGTATTTAATCGGCAGGTGTCGCCACTTTTCGCCAAAATAATCTCGTATCACATGGTCTTTGTATCCGACAACAATAACCACCTCTTGTATAGAGGCGGGCAGAATTTCCAATTTATGTTCTATCAAGTTTTTGCCTAAAACCTTAAGCATCGGCTTCGGAGTATCTTCGGTTAAACTTCCCATCCTTACTCCCCTGCCGGCGGCAAGTATCAGTGCTTGCATTCCCGTTAGTATAAACCAAGAGCTTAGAACCCACAACGCAAAAGGACGCTGAGTGGGTCAGAGCGACGGGTCAGGCGCTTTTGCCCCCATTTAATTATCCCCATTTTTCCCCCATGATATGCAGGTTTGGGAAGTGGCGGCTTTTTTTGCCACTATGCTAAAATACACCAATGACATTACAAACAGCCCGAAATGTAACAAACAAACTTCGCATCCCTCCTCAAAGCATTGAAGCTGAAATGGCTCTTCTTGGCTCTGTGATGTTGCGCCCGGAAACGATGCATGACATCACCGACTTCGTCGGTGAAGCAGTGTTTTATTCTGAAAGACATCGTGTTGTCTGGCGAGTAATGTTTGAACTTTTCGCCAAAGGAACTCCGATAGACCTCCTGTCCGTAACCACACGCTTGGAAGAACTCAAAAATCTGGAAAGAATCGGTGGAGCGACTTATCTTACGGAACTCGTCAACACGGTGCCATCTGCCGCCAATATAAAATATTACGCCGAACTTGTGCAGAAAAAGCACATGATGCGTTCTCTTATAGAGGCGTCAGAATACATTTCTCATCTTGGCTACGACGAAGCGGGTGATTTGGAGGAACTGGTGGACAAAGCCGAAAAGAAAATTTACGAAGTTACAAACATGGGAGGCGCTCACAAGTTTTTGGCCATTTCAGAAACACTTGCGGACGCATGGGAACGTTTGGACCGTTTGCACAAGTCAAAAGACGAACTCCGCGGAATTCCCACCGGTTTCAAAGAAATGGACGAGAAACTTTCAGGGCTTCAGAAATCAGACCTCATAATATTGGCCGCGCGACCATCAATGGGAAAGACCTCTTTTGCCCTTGACATAGCGCGTTTGGCCGCCACCAACCACGGCGTACCTGTAGGCATTTTCTCACTGGAAATGAGCGCGCAACAGCTTGTGGATAGAATGCTCGCGGCACAATCGCGAGTGGACGCGTGGAAACTGCGCACGGGACGGCTTACCCAGGAGTCGGAATTTGACAAGATTCGCGATTCTTTGGACGCTCTTTCAAAAGCACCCATTTACATAGACGACCAGCCGGCCAACAACATTCTAAAAATGCGTTCCGTGGCGAGGCGGCTAAAAAGAGAAAAGGGTTTAGGCCTTATTATCGTTGACTACCTTCAGCTCATGGCCCCCACTCAAACAAAAAACACGGACTCTGAAGTTCAGCAGATAACCGAGATTTCCCGTTCCCTAAAACATTTGGCTCGCGAACTTGACGTGCCAGTTCTCGCCCTGTCCCAGCTTTCCCGCGCCATTGAACAGCGCGGTGGCAAACCGCGCCTATCTGACCTGCGAAGCTCCGGCAGTATTGAACAAGACGCGGACGTTGTCATGTTTATTCATCGTGAAAAAGACGAAGAAGGAGGCGGAAGGCAAAATACAGCAGAAATTCTCATAGAAAAACACAGAAACGGCCCGACAGGAAAAGTGGACCTTTATTTTGATTCTGACAAGGCCACTTTTTTGTCCATGGATAAGAGCGGAAAGTTTGACGATTTCGCGGCGGGAGCGTCTGACGAGTTTTGAAACGGTCTCTGAACCTGCCCGAATATAAAGACGTTTTAAGCGGAGCAAAGTGAAATTTATTATACAAATTGTTAATGTCTTCCATAGATAAACTAACCGATATTTTTAAATCTTTCCCGGGCATCGGACCGAGGCAGGCGCGCCGTTTTGTGTATCATCTTTTGTCTAAAAATACCGAGGAGATTTCGGAATTTGCAAGCGCGGTGGAATCATTGAGAAAAGAATCGCGACAATGCGGAGAGTGTTTTGGCTTTTATTTAAGTGACGGAAATGAAGGAATTTGCCCGGTCTGCAGAGACGACTCCAGAGACAAAAGCTCTCTTATGGTCCTTGCAAAAGACGTGGACATGGAAACCGTTGAAAAATCGCGCGTTTTTAAGGGCTTTTACTTTGTATTGGGCAACACTTTGGCTATTCTTGAAAAAGAGCCCGAAAGAAAAATAAGAATATCTGAACTTATAAATAGGATGAGTCGGCAAAGCAGTACCCTTAAAGAGGTCGTTCTGGCATTTAACTTAAATCCCGAAGGAGAGCACACGGCGGAATACGTAAAAGAAAGAATAAGGAGCATGGCAGAACAGGCAGGCATAAAAATAACCCTGCCTGGCAGGGGTCTTTCTTCCGGCGCTGAACTTGAATATGCCGATTCTAAAACATTGGAGAACGCACTGAAGAACAGAGAGTAGTAAAGCGAAACATTGTTCGCCAAAACCTCTACTTTAATCCCTCAATTTTAACTTTGAAAAACGGCTGGCGATGACCGCGTTTTTTGTAGTAACGGCTCTTGGCTTTGTATTTAACTACGGTAATTTTAGGAGAACGTCCTATTTCTTTTATGACTGCCGTGACCTTGGCCTCGGGAATGTACGGTGTGCCGACAGTCGTGGCATTGCCACTTTCCACCAAAAGGACTTTGTCAAAGGTAATAGAATCGCCCTCTTTATAGTCGCCTTTGATTTTTTCAATAACAATAACGTCTCCCACGGAAACCTGGTACTGTTTGCCCCCTGTTTTTATTACGGCGAACTCTGACATAGTTGCTTTATTCTACATAGTTTTTAATAAAATGCAAGAAAAAAATGCAAGAAAAGAGCCCCGTTCGCAAGCGAACGGGGCCCAGAAGTGAACAGAGAATTGCGGCTCCCAGGACTCGGAATGCCTCCTTGGGTGCTTTTCAGTACCGCAAGACCCTATCTTTTATAAGAGTACCACCTCCAGGAAATTAAACAAGCGCCCAAAACGAGAGGTTTGAGGTTTAAAAAAATCCCGAGCCGTAAACCATTACGACTCGGGACCCCAAACAGCAAACCCCCTGCCTAGGATTTGCTGAAAATAAGAAATTGTCTTTAAAAACCGCCCCTCCCCCCGCAAGCACCCGACAAGAGGGAGGGGTGGCCGATGCACTGTCACTCTCGCTTCATCAAGAGGATTACAATCCTCATGAACCTCTGTAATAATATATCAAAAGAAAAATTGAGTCAACTGTCTTCCCTATCCGGCTTCTCTATAGTCAGGGTCTCTATGCCCACCGCTTCTCCGGTAATACGCAAAACATCTTTGTCTATTTTCTTAAATTCTTTGCCGGATGAATTGTAGTGGTTCACGACAGTCGTCAAAGCATTGCCCATTTTACCGTGATAATCCTCAAAACTTTTCAAATGTTTGCCGAGCTCCCCCACTCTTTTGACAATGTCTTTAGCCGTCTCCTCTATCTGCAGGGCGCGCAAACCCTGAAGAACCGTCTGCAGATAGGCCAGAAATGACGTTGGCGACACTATTATGACTTTATATTTTCCCGCCGCCCGTTGTATCAAATTTTCGTCTTCTTCGCCTTTTACGGACCCCACTTTATTGACCAGCAAATCATAGTAAATGGCCTCATGGGGTATGAACATAAAAGCGAAGTCGGTAGTGCGGTTTTCCGGCTGTATATACTTGGCGGTTTCTTGTATTCTCAACTTTAAATCTTGGACAAAAAGTTTTTCAAGGCGTTCCTTTTCCGATGGGTCCCTCGCCTCCGTAAGTCGGTTGTAATTTTCAAGAGAAAACTTTGAATCCACTGGAATTATTTTGTCCTTCACGAAAACGGCCGCGTCAACTATGGTTTCTGCCGTCAAGTGGTACTGCATTTCAAAACTGCCAGGAGGCAAAGTGTTTTTAAGAAGCGTCTCAAGATAATATTCGCCCAAAATCCCGCGCTGTTTTGGATTTTTCAAAATATCTTGAAGGGACTGCAGCTGGTCAGCGAAAGAGACGACTTGTTTGTTTGTCTCGTCCAATTTCGTAAGCCCCTTGGTAACGTCTAAAAGGTTGCGGCCGACTTGTTCATTTATCTCGTTTATCAGCCGTTTGGATTCGGAAAACTGAGTTCGCATTGATTCGTTTACAAAACGGTTCGTCTCTCCCATTTTATGGTCCACTACGCGCGATATCTCGTTTAGCTGGGCAAGCATCAGCGAAAAAGCTTTGTCATCACCGCTAGGCCCACCTTTTTTTCTCCACAACAAAACCACCGCTAAAATGTTTACGGCGAGGATTATGACGAGTATGCTCGTTATTGTAGCGGTGGTTGTCATGTTATTGCATTTTTTGCCTCTTCCTTATCTTTCTTTATTTCAGCCAAAATATTCTTTTCGTCCTCTATTTTCTTTTCCTGCCATTGTTGAAGATTAGAAAAACCGAAAAGAACAAAAACAATAGTGCTCGCAACGACCACCCATAAAAGGTTGATAGCGAAAAGAACAGTGGCACCGAATAGAACTTCATGCAACATTGGCAAAGACCCCAAAACTATGCCGACTGCCGAAAGAGGCACGATGATGGAAATGGACAATGCTATTGAAGGCAGAGTCACGGAAGTGTTCTGTTTTATCCAAGAATATGCCGCCACTATTCCTGAAAAAAAAGCCACGAGGAACAGCCAAATGTCGGGACTGGAAGCTAATATCATTTCATCCGTTATTCCTCGTTGGCCGGTAAGAAATGCCACGACAAAAGATATTCCTGTTATAAGAACGGCGGTTCTTATAAGAATAATGACAGAACGTACTATGGCGCGTCTGCTTGTGGTGGCTATTCCCATTCCCAAAGACAAAATAGGCGATAAAATGGGAGCGATAAGCATTCCAGCCATTATTATAACGGCATTGCCGAAAATAAGTCCCAAGGCCACTATAAAAGTTGAAAAAAAGAGGAATAAGTAATAACCGGCATCAACTCTGCTTTCATCTATAAGCGTCTCCACGGTTTTACGCTTTTCAAAAAAGTTAGAAAGAAATACTGATTTCATAGATTATGGTTCTATTCGTAGTTTAAAACGGGCGGATAATGGAACTCGCAACTGAATTATACCAGTAACTCAAACCTCAAGTAAACACACGAGAAGTCGTATTTTCGCGTTTCTTGTATCAGTGCTATAATTAATTTATGTCTTTACATGTTGATATAAAATTTCAAATCGCTTCCGCCATGCGAGCCAAAGAGCCGGTGCGACTTTCTGTTCTTCGCGGACTTGCTACGGCTTTTATGAACGAACTGGTGGCCAAAGGCAGAAAACCGCAAGAAGAACTCGCCGACGAGGAGGCCATGGCCGTTATCAAACGGGCGGTGAAGCAACGCCAAGATTCCATTGAACAGTATGAGAAAGGTGGCCGAAAAGATTTGGCGGATGAAGAACGGGCCGAGCTTGGAATTTTGGAAACATTTTTACCGACCAAAATGAGCAAGGAGGAAATCCGAAAAATCGCGGAGACAAAAAAGACGGAACTTGGCGTGACGGATAAATCAAAATCAGGGATTCTCGTGGGGGCGGTGATAAAAGAAACAAAAAGCGTGGCGGACGGCAAGGACGTAAAAGAAGTCGTTGAATCTTTGTTTGAATAAAATATTTTAAGGAAAACATAGAGTGATGTCCATATTTGCTTTTTAATGCGTTCATGTTATTTTATCTACAGTATGCCTTGGAAATTTTTCCCTCCCGGTTTGAGGTTGCACGGAGATTTCCGAGCGACATCAAAATACGTACCGCACCGAATACCCTCCAAGTGGGACTTCGGTAAAAACTCAACAACGAAAGGAAAAAGCAGTGAGAACGGCCGGACTACGAGTGGACATGTTACCAACCAGCCAGAAAACGCAGGCATTGATGAGTCATTATAGTTCCACTTCAACTTCTGGCGTAACTTTCGGGAGATTTCGGCCGAAGAAACGCCGGAGAAGGAACTTTGATGCGGACACAGAGAACGACGAAGTCCTGTGTCACATTTCCACTGACCCCTAAAACGGCCCCTTAGCCCCCCATAATGCACAAGAGCATAATCGGGGGGCGTTTTCTTTTCAAACTCTTATCTTCATAATCTGCAACAATTCGCCATCACGGTGTTAGTTTTACATTTTCAATACAAACCTCCATTTTTTCTTTGACCATAGGGGTCCGGCATAAGAAATGCCTACCCTCGCGGTTTTCAAAATTTTTTCCGGCATTACGCGAACTCCCCTGTCTTCTATCCAAAGCCCCTTTTCCGGCGCTGCCTTTTTTGAGTTAAAGCTTTTTCCAATTTTCAATTCTCTGGTTAGTTTTCCCGGCCCGCCATGGCTCGAAACTCCTCGTATTAAAACCGCCGCCGGATAGCCGACCGGTCCGGTGACGATGTTTAACATCCAATACATTCCGTAACAAAGATAAACATACCAATGTCCCGCTTCGCCATACATCACGGCCGTTCTTTTTGTCTTGCCTCTCCTCGCGTGACAGGCAAGGTCTTTTTCTCCGTCGTACCCTTCCACTTCGGTTATAAGGAAAGCGAGGCGTTTACCGGCGCTTTGTCTGACCAAATATTTTCCTAAAAGTTCTTCGGCTACCGTCAAAACCGGTCTGTTGTAAAAACTTCCGTTCAAAACTTTCCTCATTTTGAAAATGTTATATACTAAAACCGTCTATGGCAAGTGGTAAATTAAAAAAAGCGGTTTTGGTTTTCGGCACGTTTGACGGTCTGCATGAAGGCCATGTTTTTTTCCTACGCGAAGCCCAAAAACTTGGAAGCAAGTTGATTGTTAGTGTAGCTCAAGACAGCAGTGTGGTTTCTTTGAAAAACAAAGTCCCCCGCTCGCCTCTTCCGGAGAGAATGCTGGCGGTTGAAAAAAGGTTTCCGGAAGCGGAAATCGTCTCCGGCGATACAAGTTTAGGCAGTTGGAGCGCTATTAAGAAATTCAAGCCGGATGTCGTGGCATTAGGTTACGACCAGTTGAAATTAAAATCCGCTCTAATAAATAGCGGACCCCGTCCCCTGCCTGAAATAGTTGTTATCAAAAAGCATTCCAATAAAATAAATCCCGCTCGTCCATATCCCCGCGGCAAACGGACGGGGTATTAGGCGAGCGGAATTTATTTTGAGAACCTCTCGGTTCTCAACGCTCGCAGACTCACTGCTCTCCTCCACGGGGAAACTCCCGTTTCCCCGACCCCCTTCCCACTCACTCCGCATTCATCCCCGCGGAAAGCCGTCGGGGAATTCTGCGGATTGATTAAAAAGTTGAAAATCGTGTCCGAAATGGTATGATTTCTCTGTCACACGGCCTCATCGTCTAGCCTGGTCTAGGACACGGCGTTCTCAACGCTGGAACTCGGGTTCAAATCCCGATGAGGTCAAAATTCTAATTTTGAACTCAAGCAAAGCAACTGCTTGCTTTGCGTTCGGGATTTGAAGAGGTTCTCCCATATTTGCGCGCGATTCTTATCGTGAGCAAATGGGAAACCTGTACTGAAGCTGTAAGCTTCAATCCCGATGAGTAGTTATTCACGTCCGAATTCTTTATTATCTCAACATCCACTGCCTCTCCTGTCTGCACAGAATTTTCGCCGCGTCTTCCGGCCTTGCCATAACCTCTTTTACCGTCCTTTCCATCCGTACTGATTGTGAACCTTTCACAAGAGCAATATCTCCTTTTTGCAACAGTAGCTCCAAATGTTTGCCGGCTTTGTCCGCGTCTTCAAATTGGAAAATTGATTTCTCCGACATTCCGTTTTCCATGGCCACTTGCGCTATCTCTCGAGCCCTGACACCAACTGTTATCAAAACATGAGCAGAACACGCGACCAACTTTCCGATCTCTCGATGCGCCTCCGGACTATGCCTGCCAAGCTCTAACATATCTCCCAAAACGGCGATTTTTTTGCCGTAACCTTCAATGTCACGCAATGTCCCCAAAGCTCCCTCTACAGCCGCGGGCGAAGAATTATACGTGTCATCTATAATGAGCGAATCTTTTACGCCTTCAACGAGACGCATTCTGCCGGGAGGCGTCTTATAATCAGCCATCGCTTCAAGGGCAGAGAGAGGTGGAATATCGGCGACTATTGCGGTGGCAAAACCGGAGAGAGCGGCAAAACAGACGCTCTTCCCCAAGACGCCGTTTAATTTTACCGGCAAGCAATTGTTGCTGAAATTTAATTTAAAAGAAATACCCCACGGAAGACGCAAGCCATTTTTATCTTCATACTCAATGGCGTAGTTGCTTGCTTTTATATTGGAAAAATTATCAAATCCAAAAAATAACGGTTTTATTTCTCTTCTGATTTCCGAAAACTGACGTACGTCTTCGTCGTCCCCGTTTAAAATCAGAGAACCGCCGTTCTTTAGGGACTTTACAATATTGGACTTCTCTTTGTTTACTTCCGCCACCGACTTGAAAAATTCTATATGCACAGGCACTTTGCTTAGCTTTGTAACAACCGTAACATCCGGCTTTATCCACTTGGCCAGACGTCTGATATCTCCGGGCCTGTCAGCGCCTATTTCCAAAATAAGCCACTGGGGATACCTTGTGGCCTTAAGCGACAAACGTACCGGAAAAATGAGACGGAGGCCCCTCAGTATATTGAGAAGCCAAACAAAAGGGTTGTTCCAGCCGTTCGGCAGGCCAAGAATGGTAAGAGGCACTCCTATATCGCCGTTAAAACTTTTTTCACTTTTTCTGGTATATAAATATTTTGAAAAAATCGTATATATCATGTCCTTGGTACTGGTTTTTCCCACCGTACCGGTAACGGCGATTATGGACGGCTTGTACTTCTTCAGTACAACGCGAGCTTCCCAAGTAAGAAGAGTGATTACGATTTGTTTTAAAAAAAATTTCATGATAAAAGTACGCTTTTCTGACTTTTGCTAACTTGTTTCGTGTTCCATGTTTCTCATCTATCCGGCGGGATTTCATAATAATTTATCAAAAACTTTGCCGTATTCATAAAAGGTTCCGCCAATGTTTGAGAAGAAAAGTCCACTCCTTTTGGTTCCACGGTAAAAAGAAATATCAGAAATTTAGGTTCATAGGCGGGAAAATAGCCGAAAAAAGAATGAAGGAACCTGTCATCATAATATCCTCTATCGTCCGTTTTCGCAATTTGAGCCGTACCGGTTTTGGCGGCAATGCTATAATGTTCCATCTTATACTTGCCATCGGAGAGAGTATCATCAACGCCACTCACGAGCATTCTCGTCACTTCATCTGCCGTTTCTTTTTTGAAGACCCTTTTTCCTTCTCCAAAAGTCAAATTTTTCTCAAAACCCAAGTCATAGTCAATGCTACTTGCCACATGCAAATTCGGCAAAACCCCTCCGTTTGCGAGAGAAGTGAGCGCCCTGACGGCGGCAATGGGAGTGAGAGCGATACCTTGTCCGAAAGAGGCGGTAACATGTTCTATGTTTCTCGGGCTTTCCAAGTTTTTGACCAAACCTCGAACCTCTCCGGGCAAGTCCACTCCCGTCTCTTCGCCGAGCTCCAAAGAAGTCATGTATTTGGCGAAATTTTCCCTGCCCATTTTCAAGACAACATGAGCCATGCCGGTGTTTAGCGACTGACTTAAAGCGGTTTGAATGTCAACTTCTCCCCTTCCTTTGCCGTCATAATTTGAAATTTTAAGTCCGTTTACCGTAACAAAACCGGCATCAAAATATTTTGTATTGGAGGTTATACTGCCCGAATCAATGCCCGCGGCCACGGTCAAAGGTTTAATAACCGAACCAAGCTCGTAAACACTGCTTACGAACGGATTTAAAAAAGTAGAGGGATCCGCGTTTCTAAAGTCATTCGGATTAAATGTCGGCAATGTTGACATCGCAACTATTTGGCCCGTCGTCGGTTCTATGACAATTCCTCCCACCAGTTTACTTTCCCACTTTTCACTTATGGAAAGAAGGTTCTCCTCCAAAAACGCTTGCACGGACGGTTCAATGCCGGTTAAAACGTCTCCGCTTCGCTTTGAATCTCCGCTTACAATCCTCCCTATGCTTGAAAAAACTTCGGCGAAAAAGTTTACATAAAGCTTTTCATCGGTTCTCTCCAGTACCCCTTCATAGTAGCTTTCAAGGCCGTATCGACCCGTCAGTTCATTGCCTTGAAAACCAACGAAACCCAAAACATGAGCGCCACTTGCGTTTCCCGGGTAGTACCGCCATTTTGCCGAGGTCAAAAACACGCCGGTGATTTGGAGCGCCCGGATTTTATCCGCCGTTTTTTTATCAATTTGTTTTAGGATTTCCTCGTGCGGGTCGCCTTTTTTGCCGGCCTTGGCCATAAAAGAATCCTTTTCAATAGGCACTATCTCTGAAAGTTTTTCATATGTGCTCTCAGGTGAAGACAAAATAGACGGATTTATGGAAAGAGTAAAGCCCTGTTTCAAAACCGCCGCGCCCATAAGCGTTCCGTCTTTGTTTTTGAAATATATATTGCCACGGTCAAACGAACTTGTACCTTCCTGAACATATTGCCGAGCGGCTCTTTCACTGAAATCGTCTCCACGGACGATTTGTACCGTGTACAGTTTTGTCATTAAAATCAACGCTCCCGCCACCACCGCCGTTTTAATGAGAATAAGCCGGAATGGAAAATTTTTCATTGAAGTTTGCAATCCAAAGCGAATCAAGTTATGAGGACTTGATTAAAGTATACAAGAGATAAGCCAAGCGAGCTATTGCCCCGCCGCGTTTTCAAAGGACAGCGCCTCTCTGGAGGCCCCCCTTGAAGCGTATTTCACGTCATTGACTTCTCGAAAACCCTGTTCTAAAACAAGAGACATGGTCAAAGAACTATTCAGTTCCATATATTCGGTCTCAAGAAAAGCCAATTCTGAATTAAGTTCGGAAATTGCCACTTTGGCGCTTTTTCTTTCCACTATGTTGAATACGGTCATTGATATGAAATAGGCGTAAAACGCGAGCGAAAGTCCAAGACAAGCCAAAGCAATCCAAAAAATTCTGGCTTCTTTTAACTCGTATAAAGTTTTATTGATAACTTTTGTCATTTTTCTTTAATACTTTTGAAAAACTCTCAACTTGGCGCTTCTTGATCTTGGATTATTTTCTGTCTCCGCTTCGTCCGCCGTGAGAGGTTTTTTGGTAATGATTTTTCCCTTTTCTTCTTTCGCCCATTGACTGAAAGTCCTTTTAACTATTCTGTCTTCCAAACTATGGAATGATATTACGGCCATTTTCCCCTCTGAATTCAGCGCTTCAAATCCGTTTTGCAACCCTTTTTTTAGAGCGCTCATCTCATCGTTTACCGCGATACGCAGGGCCTGAAAGGTCTTTGTCGCCGGATGGATGCCTCCTTTTCTTTTTGCCGATGCCGGAATGGCGCTTTTGACGATTTCCACAAGTTCAAAGGTTGTGAGTATCTCTTTTGTCTGTCTTCTTTCCGTGATACGTCTTGCGATGCGCCTCGCAAATCGCTCTTCTCCGTAAACTTTCAAAATGAGCTCTATGTTCTCCTCCTCCCAGCTGTTTAATATCTTTTGCGCGGTCAAATCATCTGCTTTAGGATTTTTGGAAAAGGTCATAAGAAGCGGCTCGTCTTTTTTAAAAGAAAATCCTCTTCCTGAAATTTCGGTCTGAAACGAGCTCCAACCCAAATCGTAAAGAATCGCGTGAACATGAGAGACGCCGGCCTTTGCGAGAGCATTGTCTAAGTCCTTGAAGTTCTGATTGAAAAACTGGAAACGGCATCCTTCTTTTTTCAGCGTATTTTCAACTCTTTTTTCGGCATCCTCGTCAATGTCCAGGCCGATTATTCGGGCTTCTCCATGAGTCGCCTGACATATGGAAGCCGAGTGTCCCCCGCCACCCAATGTGCAGTCAAGAAAAATTTCGCCCCCTTTAACGGCAAGAATGTCGGTAATCTGTTTTAAAAGAACTGGAACGTGTTGGACCATAATTTCAATTTTCGCTCAATTGGAAGTGGTATAAAAATCACACAGCCCCTATTTCGCCAAGCTTTTCCGCCAACTGGTCGCCCTGATCTTCAATTTTTTTCTTATATTCGCCCCAGTGTTTTTCGTTCCATATTTCAACCCTGTCGTAAAGCCCCGCGAAAATCACCTTTTCAGACAAGCCGGCAAAACTTTTTAAAAAATCCGGTATGAGAATCCTGCCAAGCTGGTCCACATCCACCTCTACCGCTCCGGCAAACATAAACCTATTAAACCCGCGACTGTCGGACTGTCCAAAAGGCAACTGACCCAACTTTTTTGAAATAACCGCCCATGCTTTTGGTGAATACAGAAACAAACAGTTGTCAAGACCACGAGTGACCACGACATTTTTGCCGAGTTCTTTTCTAAATTTGGAAGGAAGAGAGACACGGCTCTTTTCGTCTATGGTGTGCGTGTATTCGCCAATTAACATGAAAGTCGTAAATTTTTTAGGCGACTAAAAAAGTAAAGAATGGTCGACTGTGGTTTCTGTTTCGCGTACCGCAATGCTTCCGAAAACTCTCGGGAGCATTAAGGTGCTATCAGGCATCCACTTTACACTCTTTCTTTTTGCTGTTCTTGACCTGTACCCTTACCTTTTGAGGCAAATTGAGCACTATCAAGTACTCTTTTCCTCTGCCGTATTTAACTTTATAAACTTTCCTGTCCATAAATGTAGCGATAAAAGTGAAAATATAAATTTACCACTTCATACCACTTATATAACATCTTATAACACTCTATCCCACTTTGCTAATATAGTTATCCACAGTGAAATTACGGTGAAGAACCGAGCTTGGATACTTTGAGTTACGAAATACGGCAGGTGGCCCCCCACACGAGGAAAGTCACAAAAAAGTGACTAAGACTGGGCAAGCGCCCTTGGAGCGGTCACTTTTTTGGGAGCTTTCCCTCGTGGGGGGGTAAGCAAGTGTTTCGTAATTCACAGATATAAACCAAACAGAAAAAAACCCGCCACGAGAGTGGCGGGTTTACGCGGGTCATGGTCGTTTCAACGACCTGAATAGAATCGTCCCTTGTAGAATCGTCCCTTGATTTCTTGGCAGTATAAAAGTACCGCCACCTTATGAGCCGAATCTAAACTCGGCAATTTCTTCTCCTCAATCAGAGCCAGTATCTCATCTGTCGTCTTTTTTCCAATACCGTTGATCTTGGCAAGCCCTTGTCCGGGCCTGCTACCCAAGTGTCGGAAAAAGAGACCGCTATTGTGCACTGCCTCAAAGCAGTACAAGTCAGCAAAATTGCGGATTCCGGCGTCTAGAAGTCGATCCATCGCGGGTTTGGATAACCATTCTGCCAAGGGCCTTGATAGCATCTCTTTCAATTCCGAAACTTTTTTCGTCATGTTCATAATACACCTCTGTACTCGGTTTTCTTTCTGCGAGGTATACTACGATAATATTCAAAACTTGTACAGGCAACCTAAAGTAGTCGCTCACAGCCGTCGAAAAAACGACGTGAAATGTGAATCTTTGTGAACCTTATCTCCTATGTTTTAGGACGCATGGTTGGAAAGAAAACCACTTCACGAATGTTTTTTACGTTACCAAGAAGCATAGCCATTCTGTCAATTGAAAGTCCCACCCCACCGGCAGGCGGCATTCCGTATTCCAAGGCCTCCAGAAACGCTTCGTCCGCCTCTTGAGCTTCGGCGTCTCCCTCTTTCTTGTTTTTTTCTTGTAATGCAAAACGTTCTCTTTGGTCTACCGGATCATTCAGTTCAGAAAATGCTTTGGTAACTTCAAATCCACCTATTACAAGCTGAAACGCATCAACTAACGTATCACTGCCTTCTTTCTTTTTGGCCAATGGAATGTAATTGGCCGGATAATCAACAACAAAAGTCGGCTGTACCAGTTTCGGTCTGGCTGTCTTTTTATAAATGCTGTCCATGAGTTTTTCAACAGTATCGCCTTTTTCGGGTTTTATTCCCAATTGCGTCGCCTTGAGTTTTAAATCATCCATGCTCGCCTTCGCGGGTTCCGGAATTAAAGCGTAACGTTGAAGCAGTTCAAAATACGAAACAACGGCAAATTTTCCGGAAAAATCAATTTCTTTCGCGTCAAATTCAATCTTGTTTTTCCCGACAACTCCTTTGACCACCGTTTTCAGGACTTTTTCCAAAAATTCTCTTTGCCTTTTCGCGTCGCTATATGCTTCGTACCACTCAACAGTTGTAAATTCGGGATTGTGAGTAACGTCTATTCCTTCATTCCTAAAACTTCGGCCGATTTCATAGACCTTGCGATATCCTCCTATCAAAAGTTTTTTCAGGTCAATCTCCGGCGCTATTCGCAAATACAAATCCATATCTAAAGCGTTATGCCTCGTCTTAAATGGCTCGGCATTCGCGCCTCCGGCAAGTGGCTGAAGCATGGATGTCTCAACTTCCAGAAAGTTCTCTTTGTCCAAAACTTTCCTAAGTTCTGAAACGATGCGAGAACGCAAAACAAAACGTTTTCTGACCTCCTCATTCATCAAAATGTCCAAGTACCTTTTGCGGAAACGTTCTTCGGTATCAGTCAGTCCGTGCCATTTCTCGGGAAGGGGCCTTAGCGTCTTGCAAAGCATTTTCCAATCCTTTGCCAAAAGCGACTTTTCTTTTCTTTTTGTCGTAAAAAACGAACCTGAGACCTCAATAAAATCGCCATTATCAGTGGTTTCTTCAAAAAGTCCGAAGACCGATTCTTCCATTTCGTCTTTCTTGAAAACCGCCTGGAATTTACCCGTGCCATCAAAAATATCAACAAAAAGTATGGCCCCTTGTCCACGTTTTGCGATAATACGGCCAGCCAATGTCACTCTCTTCTTTTTTGCGAGTTTTGCGAAATTGTCCACCGCTTCTTCAAGCGTCACGTCCGGACAAGCCGAAACAGGATAGGGGTTAACTCCCGCCTGTTTAAGCTTTTCTAATTTTAGAAGCCGGATTGAACGTATTTCTTCTAACGACATTTAAAAATATCGTCAAGCAGAAGACGAATTTGTCTTTTGCCTGTCCGAAGCTAAGAACTTTGAGTTACGAAACTCGCTTCCGATGGATTTCTTTTCAATTTCGAGCGAGGCGAAGCAAAAATTATGAGGCGTATACAGAGTATCTGTTGAATAATTTTTGCAAAGCCGTAGCCGAAATTGAAAAGAAAGACGCGGAATTGGAGTTTCGTAATTCAAAGAGAACTATCTGTCGCTGATTTTTACTTTACTTCCAATATTTTACACTTGGCCTTGCCTCCCGGGGTTTTACACTCAAAAAAATCTCCTTTTCTTTTGCCAATCATGGCCTCGCCTATCGGAGAGCGTATAGACAATTTACCGCTTTCAACATTGGCCTCTTCGGAACCGACAATGGTGTACGTAACCTGTTTGCCACCCCGATCCAAAGTCACCGTTGAACCGATTTCAACGACGTCATGAGTGTCTTTGCTTACGATAACCGCCGCCTTCATCATAGCTTCAAGGCGGTTTATCCTGTCTTCAACATTTGCCTGCTCGGTTCTGGCTTCGTGATACTCGGCATTTTCAGCCAAGTCCCCCAATGATTTCGCGTACTCCAACTGTTCGGCGACCTCTCTTCTGCGTTCGGTTTTCAAATTTAAAAGCTCGGCTTGCAACTCTTTATATTTTTCTTGCGTAAGGTATTCTGTTTTGTCGGACATAAGTTTTTTTATTTTATTATTCTTGAATTACAAAAAACGGCATGCTCCCCCCCCACGAGGAAAGTCACA
This sequence comes from bacterium, assembly GCA_030699905.1. Lineage (NCBI taxonomy): Bacteria > bacterium. Next base: position 32,270 of record JAUYKQ010000027.1, on the reverse strand, counting down.
AAAAAGTGACTGGGACCGGACAAGCGCCCTTGGAGCGGTCACTTTTTTGGGAGCTTTCCGAGGGGGGGAAGCAGGTGTTTTGTAATTCACAGTTTATTATAAATCTTACCACAGAAGTATAACACGATAGTGGAGGAAAAGATACTCCACGAAATAGGATTTAGGATTTATGAATTATGAATTAAGAATTAGGGAGAGATGATTATTTTAGGTACTCTTGCCTATATATTCCCATCCACTCAAACATTCCGCGCATAACGCGACTTGCCGGTAATATGTTTTCGCTGGGGCCTCTTTCCATAACGACAACAAAAGAGTATTGAGGTTCCTCGTAAGGGAAAAAACCCGCCACCCAAGAATGCACACTCTTCTTTGTAGTGCCGACTTCGGCCGTTCCTGTTTTGGCGGCCACCGATACAAACGGAAAATTCAAAGAACGGGCAGTACCATAGTCGGCCACCACGGCATCTCTCATCCCCTCCTTAACTATGTCAAAATAGTCGCTTTTGATTTCTATTTTTTTTCCGATCGCGTCTTGGGTTTCGTAAGTATTTTTAGTGAAAGTCGGATAAACCAGCGTGCCTTCGTTTGCAATAGCCGCGATAGCCCTCGCTATTTGCAGTGGTGTCGCCTGAAAACCGTACTGGCCGATAGAAGTGTTGTAAGTATCCCCCAAACGCCACTCGTCGCCTCCAAAAACGGACTTTTTCCACTCCGGAGTCGGCACAACCCCCTCTTTACCAAAAAGCCAGTGATTTTTTTCCACAGGTTCACCAAAACCGAACTTTCTGACGTATTCGGAAATTTTATCAATACCTACTCCTTTTTGGTCTTCGTATCCTCCGCTTATGGCGTAAAAATAAACGTTTGACGACACAGCTAACGCTTCCCTCATGTCCACGTAGCCATGGGCTTTCCAATCCTTAAAAACACTCACCTGAGTTTTGTCATAGGGGTTAGCTATGGATATGGAACCGGTGCTCAAGATATTTTTGCGCGGATCAATTACGCCTTCGGACAAGGCGGCTAAAGCAACAAACGGTTTTACTATGGAACCCGGAGTATAAAGGCCCTGCGCCACCCGATTCAAAAAAGGCATGTTGGGGTCCTCCACGAATGATTTTATTTTTTCGGCATCCTTTCCGTCGGCAAGAACCGTGGAGTCAAATTCAGGCACGTTCGTCATGGCCAGTATTTCACCAGTTTTCACGTTCAAAACAACAGCCGCTCCTCCCGCATATCCTCCGTCTCTGGTCAAGTCGCGCATGTATGAATGCAAAGCGGTTTGAAGTCCCGCGTCAATAGACAGATGAATATTTTCACCGTCTTTGGCGGAGGAAATTACACTTTCGGAAGCCACGGCGCCTAAAGCATTTGTCTCTATAATCCTCAATCCGTTAGTCCCCGACAGAGCATCGTCAAACATTTTTTCCACCCCGGCCACCCCATCAAAATCCTCTTTGTAGTAAAAACCGGCGCTGTCTTTGGACGGATATTTCACATACCCCAAAACATGCGCCAACCCCGGCAAGTCAGTATATTTTCTATATGAAAATTCGTTTCCGGGAAGCGGCGGCTCGTTGTAAGCCACGACTGTCCCTTTTCTGTCAAAAATCACTCCCCTCTCGCTAAAAACTATCGTGTGGCGGAGGCGGTTTTCTTCCGCCCGCAAAGCATAGGCGCGTCCCTGTCCCACCTGAAGCATCCAGATTTTACCTAAAAATATGACAGCCACCGCCACAAAAACCACGCCGGAAATGGCGATGACTTTTTTAGAAATCGGCTTTTCTATCCTTCCTTCAAACTGATGTTTGTCAAATTTTGGAATGTTGCTGGAGTCCAAAAATATTTCGTCAGGAAATATTTCTGTTTTGCCTGAAATTTTATTTTTTCGTCTAAAAAAAATCATTGAATTTCATTTGTAAAACTTGATTCTCTCCTTGAGATAAAGAGACGCGACAAACGCGAAAGATGCCGATACCGTAAATATTACAGGAAAACCGCCGTTTTTTGAAGCGCCGACCCCGTACAAAACATCAAGGGCGAGTCCGGCAACCAAAATTTCGTAATAGCGTTCAAAGATAAAAAGACAAACCAGCCCAAATATGACGCTCGCCCACCAAGGCGCGAAAAGAATAAAAAAGAAAAAAATTATGTCGGCAGTAACTCGTTTTTTCATGGGCGTTAATACATTGACTGTGGATTAAGAAACACCCGCCTTCCCCCCCCACGAGGAAAGTCACAAAAAAGTGACTAGGACCGGGCAAGCGCCCTTGGAGCGGTCACTTTTTTGTGACTTTCCTCGTGGGGGACGCCTGCTGTATTTCGTAATTCAAAGTATCAAGGCAACATATCGGTTATTTCAACAAACCTTGCTTCGGCAAAGTTGACAGGGACCCTCAAAAGCGCCGTTTGAAAAGAGTCCGCATCGCTTGAAGACAGCGCCTCCACCACTCCCACAAGCCGAGGGGAAAAATTACCGGAAAGCATGACGACGTCGCCTTCGGCAATTTTCACGCCCTTAGGCAAAGTTATGGTCATGTTTCCGCCACCTACACCCACCGCCGCCGCTTGTATTTTACTTTCTCCCACCACTACTTCGGTTCTTTCGTCCGGCGCGGAAAAAAGCAAAGCGGTAGAAGTATGGTCATTCGCCGAAACCACTCTACCGATGACGGCACGGTTCATAGTGACAATCATTCCTTCTGAAACACCGCTTTTTAAGCCGGCGCCCAAAATCAAAGTGTCGTAAGGAGATATGGGCGGAGCGGAAAGAACAGAAGCTAAAATGACTTTTTCATCAACTCTAACTTCAGAAATACCTCTCAATTCTTCATTTTCTTTTCTGTATACCTCCAAAAGCAGAAGCAGGTTTTCCTTGTCTGACTCTTTTTCTCGCAGATTTTCCAACTCTTTCAGCAGTTCCGATTTTTCCTTAAACAAGACCGAACTGTTCACAAACCACCCGCTGACCGTTTGCCCGGCTTTCCAAAACGGAAAGGCCACAAAGTGAAAACGTCCTCCCAAAAAACGAGGCGCCAGAAAATTGAGAGTAAATACAACTGTCAGAAATAACAAAACGACTAAAATAGGAAAAAACCTTCGCCTCGTGTTTTTGTTAGTTTTTAGGAGGTAGTTCATCTTCGCTTTTTATGAGCACCTCTTCATATTTGCTCAAGTCCTCAAGGATTATGCCCGCCCCGCGACCAACAGCCGACAGAGGGTCGTCCGCGATATGGAAAGGTACTTTTGTTGAGTCGGCAAACAAAACATCAACACCGCGAAGCAAAGCCCCGCCTCCGACAAGATATGCTCCCCTATGCATTATATCCGATACTATTTCAGGAGGAGTTGTTTCCAAGACCTCTTTCACCGCTTCCACCAAAATATCCACCGAACCGCAAATGGCTTCTCTGATATCCGAGTCGGTAATTATGACTTCTCTCGGCAAGCCGGTGATAAGGTCGCGACCTTTTATGACCGCTTCCATCGGCGCCTCTTGAGGCAACACGGAGCCAATGGCTATTTTAACGTTCTCCGCCGTCTTTTCGCCGATTAGAATTTTAAACTCGCCTCGTATATAGGAGATGATATCCTCGTTCAACTTGTCGCCAGCTATTTTCAAACTTTTTGAACGCACGACCCCAGCAAGAGAAATAACCGCCACGTCTGTCGTCCCTCCTCCTATGTCAACTATCATACTGCCGACGGGATCCATAACAGGCAGTCGTATTCCTATGGCCGCCGCCATCGGCTCTTCCACCACATATACTTCGCGAGCGCCGTTGTTTTTGGTAGCGTCTCTGACTGCTCGGGACTCCACGTTAGTGACACCCGAAGGAACACCGATGACCACCCTCGGCCCCAAGATCCTGCGCGAGTCGCCTTCCACTCTTTTTAAAAGGTACGCTATCATTTCTTCCGTAACTTCAAAATCGGAAATCACCCCTCCGACAAGAGGTTTTATGGCAACGATGTGTCCGGGCGTTCGCCCGAGCATGTCTTTGGCTTGCGAACCAACAGCCACCACTTGGCCGGTCTTCTGATTAACGGCAACAACCGATGGTTCGTTTACGACAATGCCCTGTCCTCGGACATAAACCAAAGTATTGGCGGTACCAAGGTCTATACCGATATCGTTGGAAGCGTATTTATTAAAATATGATTTGAATTGTTCAAACATGTATCGTTATCTGTCACTTGAGGATTGTAAAATAAAAGCGGTATCTCCCGTGAATTAAGAGAAACGACAATCCCCTCGCGTCGCGGAGACGGTCGCTTTGCTCTGCGCTCTTTTCTCCTGCTTAAAACCGGCTACCAAACAGCTCATCTTCAGTCATGTATTTGGGAGTTTTTTCTGTTCGCCCTTTCACCTCCACCCTGCCTTCTTTGATGTTTTTTTCGCTCAAAACCACCCTCGTCGGTATCCCCATGAGGTCGCTGTCGGCAAATTTCTCTCCCGCGCGCGCCTCCCTATCATCATACAAAACCTCTACCGATTTTTCCTCAAGTTTCTCGTAAATCTTGTCTGCCTGTTTCTTGACTTCCGGGTTCTCTTCGGCTCCTATTGAAATAAGATGAACTGAAAAAGGAGATATTTCTTTCGGCCACAGAAGCCCCTTCTCGTCAGAAAGTATTTCCGCCACCGTACCCATAAGCCGTCCCAGACCCATTCCATAAGAGCCCATGATGACAGGTCTGTCCTCCCCCTTATCGTCTTTAAAGAAAAGACCGAGCGGTTCGGAAAAACGCGTACCGAGAGAAAAAATGTTTCCGACTTCTATGGCCTTGAATTCTTGAAAATCGCTTTTATTTTTACCCATTTTGGACAACACCTCGTCCGTAAAAACTTCTCTGTTTACCGCCGTGCCGTCTTTTTCACAAATGAAAATGGTGTCTTCGCCCGCCTCCGTGACGGTCTGAAATTCGTGAGAAAATTCGCTGAATACTCCGCCTGAAGCGAAGGTTTTGTGGGTTTGAGCCCCGATGCCAACTCTTTGAAAGATTTTTTCGTAGGCCTTTGCCACTTTTTCATAGAATTGGTCGTGCTCCTTTTGGTCTTTTGAGAAAGAATATAAATCCTTCATCAAAAACTCTCTTCCACGCAACATTCCGCTTTTTGCTCTTTCTTCGTTTCTAAATTTGGTTTGGATTTGATAAACATATTTTGGCAGGTCCTTGTAAGAAGATATCTGTCCCGCCATTATGGCCGTAAGTGGCTCTTCATGAGTAAAACCAAGTCGTGTTTCTTTGCCTCCCGTTATTTCCGTCTTAAACCAATTTGTAACTTTTTCTTCGTCCCATCGCCCTGTTTTTTGCCAGACGTCTTTGTTTTGCAGAGAAGATAACTGAACTTCCTGACCGCCAAGGGCGTTCATTTCTTCCCTTATAATTAGAGCGATTTTATTTAAGACACGAAGCCCCAAAGGAAGATAGGAATACACTCCCGCCATTTCCTTGTGAATAAAGCCGGCGCGAATTAAAAGAGAGGCGTTTTTTGCCACTTCATCGGCTGGGGCCTCCTTTCTCGTCTTGGTAAAAAGTTGTGACTGCTTCATGGCTTTATCATACACTAAAGTCGCGGATTTCGTAACACTTGACCAAATCCACCGGATGTATCTCTACAAAAAAACGGCTTGGCGGAGATAAAATTGTGTCGTATTTGTAACGTCTTTTAATATTGACAGGTGTCTTTTTCAGTGCTATGATGACGAAAGTAAAGGGATGTTGAGTGACGTCCTGACCGGATACTTCCGGTTGAAAAAACAGACAGGCAACGACAGTTTTTTGAAAGCAGAATAATATGGCAGACAAGATTGAGATTAACTTAAGCCAAGGCGGCCAAAAACCGTCCAATAAACCGGCGAATCCTAAAGGAGGTAGCCCCAAACCGACTACGGCTCCGACTCCGAAGAAAGAGGAACCTCCTCCGCAAAAGCCGACTCCGGTGGTAACTCCCAAAGAAGGAGCTAAACAACCGCAGAAGCCGGCTCCGACTCCGAGTCCCGCGCAAACTTCTCCCCCGTCGGGAGAAAGTGTGAAAACTGAGACGTCCTCACCACCACCGAAAAGTGGAGGCGAAGGAGGTCCTGCGGCGGCTCCCCGAAATTGGGTCGTAGATGTTGAAAGTGGAAAACCGGCTCCTCCAAAAGGCCAACAAGAAGACACACCGGCAAGACCACAGACCTTGCCTAAGCCGACCTCGCCTAAGTTGCACAGGGTGTTCGGGGGCGAGCAGTCGTCATGGCAAGAGAAAGCAAAACTTATTGGAAAGGTGTTGCTACTCCTGGCGCTCATCGCCGTCTTCATCGGCGTCGTCATCACCGTCGTGTCAACTCCGGTGCGAAACAGGATGTCGGACATGTCCAATGTCGTCTTCGGACGACCCGGAACAGAAAGCCCGGGAGTGGTGGGCAAGGTAAGCGAGATCGGGCAGACCCTAAACACCCTGAATGAGACACTCGGTCTCATAAGGTCAAACGCCGTAACTCACGCGGAAATGCAAACGGCCATCAGCAACAGCTTGCATGGCTTCACCGTGGTAAGCGACGGCGCCACTAATCGGGTGGAAGGGTTCGTGGACAAAGTAGAGTCGGCAATGGTTAACACCATATCCCGCCTGCATAACGAAAATGTCAAAGAATGGTCGGAAGAGCTGAAAACATTCCAGGACCGCCTCATGATCCAAACCGAGGAAAAGCTGGTTGCCTCAAGCAATCAGCTTTCGGGTGAAATAGCCAAGTTATCTAGTCGGATTTCTGATATGGAAAACCGGCCGGCCGTCACCCCAAACGCCCTTAGCTTATTAAAGGAAGATATCATAGGGGAGGTTGGTGAAAAGCTCAGGGATCAGGACGATAGGGTGAACGCAAGGTTAGCCGAAATTAACCTCACAATTGACGCATTCGTCGTCAAATGGGGTCAGGAGATGAAAAAGCAGACGGCGTCCATACCGCATACAGCAGTAAGTGACATCCCTCAAGACGACAACTTGAAAAAGTTGGAAAGGTTGGGAGCATTACGAATAACCAGCGAGGCCGTAAGAGGGGTTGCAATCAACCCCTCTTACTTAAGTACGAACCTTGCGAAGGCCATAACGTACGAGTGCCCTTACGAACGGGGAGGAAGAACGTTATTTGGAAACAAATTCAACATCCAAATAAAAGTTGCGCTCCGGCCCCTTCGGGCAAACGACGTATTTGAGGGCGAAGTTGTCCTCATCGGCGCCCACATTGCAGAGGCGGCGTGGGTGTTGGTGAGGAAAAACTACCTCGACCAAAACCCTAAAACAGCGGACCATGTCCGCTTTCGTGAGGAAGTCGGGGCAATAGCAGGGCGATACCTTGCGAACAGCCCTCTGCAGGGCAAAGTGGCTTTCGTCACCGCCACATATCTCGTAGAAAAGTAGAGCTACGAGATAACCATTCCGCCGAAAGTTACGGCGGAAACAGTTCTTTTCAAAAAACCGCGAGCTTCACGCCCGCGGTTTTCTTTTTTCTCCTCACTCATTTCTTTTCAAAGTCGTAGTATGTATGGCTCACAGCTGAAACGGACGCCCAACACTGAACCCAATGCTGAAACTGGTGGAATTAAAAAAACCTAAAACAACTTCATTATGTCTTTAAATGTTACGACGAGCATAAGGAGAATAAGAAGAGAGAAGCCGATTGCGTTTAGGGTATTCGCGATTTTGGGAGAAATGGCTTTTCGTCTGATTGCTTCAATGGCCACAAAAAGCAAACGTCCGCCGTCAAGCGCCGGAAAAGGAGCCAAGTTTATTACCGCCAAATGTATTGAAATTATGGCGGTAAAGGAAAGAAGGTACGAAAAGCCCAAGTCACTCGCTTCGCCCACAAGCCCGACTATTCCAACCGGCCCCGTAACCTGTGAAAAATCGGCTTGGCCGGTAAAAGCGTCAGACACAAATCCCCAAAGCGCCACGGCAATAGCTCGGGTGAGCATTACGGTAGTTTTCATTCCCTCCCAAAAAGAACCGAAAAAACCGATTTTCAAAATGCCGATACTGTCCATGGTTATACCCACGACCTTGCGCCCGTCAGCTATCCCTTCTTCAGCCATAAGCTCCACCTTCCCCACCCTGCCATGAGGACCGCTATAAGAGACCTCTACTTTACTATCCGCCTCTTGATTTAAGAATTCATAGGCCTCTGAAACGGTCGGCTTTGTAAGTTCGCTACCCGAATCGGAAAAAAGTCGTTCTAAAACATCACCGGTGCGAAGTCCCGCGCGGTCGGCCGGCGAGTCGGGACGCACGGCTACTATCATCGTCTTAGGATTGGTGACGTCAGGATAAATTTCCGAGGAAGCCGGCATTCCGACAAAAAAGCCCAAAGATATAAGGAACCAGGCAAAAATCATGTTAAAAGTGACACCGGCCACCAAAACAGCCGATTGAATAGCTCGGTTTTTGTGGACAAAACTTCTTTCTTTGTCGGGACCCTCTATTGATTCTTCATCCGGATTTTCACCAAAAATTTTTACAAAACCGCCAAAAGGTATCCAGTTTAAAGAATATTCCGTCTCTCCCTTTTTTATAGAAACGGCTTTCGGAGGAAAACCGAGTCCGAATTCATCCACTCTTATTCCCGACTTTTTGGCGACAAGAAAATGCCCGAGCTCGTGCACGAGGATCAAAAGCGCCAATATAACGATGAAAATAATTATAGTCATGATGCTCTGTTGCAGAAATCAGTTGAAATTCATGGAAACTTATAGATATTAAAGATACTCGTAAAATATCAACAAATTTCGCGCGAAGCGCTAGTTTCCACAAATTTCAAAGAGAAAGAGATTTTGAGTTTCCTAACTCGAAATCTCTTTCTCTTTTTTCTCCGCCATTTCCGCCAGTTTTTTGTTTATTTCGTCAACGCGTCTTTGCAACTCAACTTTTAGCTTGAACTTTTCGTCTTCTGCCATTTCTCCACCTTTTTCCTTTTCCTGAATGTTACCCCAAACATCATCTCTTGCTTTGCGTACCGAAATACGGGCGTCTTCCAGTTTTTCCTTGGCCAACTTGATAAGTGTCTCTCTTCGTTCCGCGGTCAACTCCGGAAAAGACACTCTGACGCCTTTTTCGTCCGCTCCCACGGAAAGGCCTAAATTGGCCACCGATATTGCCTTTTCAATGCCCTTTATCAAAGATGGGTCATAGGCGCTCACATAAAGGGTCTTAGAGTCCTGCGAGGAAATACTCGCCACCTGTTTTAACGGCATTTTTGAACCATACGCGTCCACGGACACGCCGTCCAAAACGGCAGGCGTGGCTCGAGAAGTTCTTATGCCGTCGTATTCGCGGGAGAGCCAGTCCGATATTCTGGATATTTCGTTCGCTAAATTCGTAAAATTGTATGCCATATTTTTAAAAATTATCTTTATTTGGAAAAAGATACCCACGCCCTACTCAACTCCGATTATTTAACAGTTTTATTACTATAACACACAGGACAGAAAACCGTATAATGTAATGAAAGGTCAGTAATCGCTCACACTCTTACTCTTGTAGATTGTCCGTTTTCATAAATCCTCCGTCACGTAAGAATAGGTAAGAAAATTTTCAATTTGCAATCAAACCCCTAAAATACGGGCAAAGACACGGCTACGTGTTCCAGAATCTGCTTTAACACCGCTCCCCTGTCCTGTGAATATTTTTCCGCGAAAGCAACGTGTCTTAAAACTTCAAACTTTTCTTTTTCGGACAAATCTTTGCTGTTTCTGACGCATAACTCCAAGGCGTTCAAAAAGCGTGTCGCTTGGATTTTGGCCTCTTTTCCGTCAGAAATATCTTCAGAAAGCTTTTTGACAAACTTTATCCTCTTGGCAGGGATAAAGGAAAGAAAATCTCGGGCTTTGTCACGGAAGCCATTTTCGTAAATACCGTCTTGAGGAAGAAAAGACAGGATATAAGCTCGCGACCTGACTGTCGGCAAAAGCCCTTGGGCTGAATCCACTATTATGAAAAATTTTGTAAAAGAAGAGGGCTCTTCCAAAACCTTTAAAAGAGCGTTCTGCGCTTCCTTGGTTATTTCATAAGCGGCTATTACAAACATCCGGCACTCTTCCATAACGGGTTTTTGCCTTTGCGCCTCTATAACAGTACGCACATCGTCAATACCGAGAATATCAAACTCCCCTATCCAAAAGTCAGGATTGCCCTGTCTTTTGAGATTCAAGTCCTTTTCAAAAAAATCAAAAAGAGAATTCAATACAAAGTCCCTTTTGCCTTCCAAACAATAGCAATGGTGCAAATCCTTTATATTTTTCGCGATTTCTCTTAATTCCATAAAGACATTCTACCACAGCCGGCATTTAAACGAATATTTGGCCAAAGACCCCAAAAAGATATCCACATTGCATGCTTGCGATAGGTGTATATAATTAAGGACATCGGTTTTATTGATGTAACAATCAATTTTAATAGTAAAAAGGTCGAAAATAATAATGTCCTTAAAGCAAGGCAGGTTGTCTTGCAGTATGGATATAATTTGAAAATTAATTATGTATAAAAAAGGTTTTACACTTATTGAGCTTTTAGTTGTTATCGCTATAATCGGTATTCTTTCCTCCGTGGTTCTTACATCGTTGGGAAGCGCCAGGACTAAGGCCAGGTCAGCGGCTTTTCAGTCAGAAGTAAGAGCAACGCAAGGAGCGCTTTTGGTAGCTTGCGAGGGACTTTCAGGCGCTATTACTCAAGCCGCCATAGATGCCGCTATTGATGTTGGCTCAGCTCGTGATGGAGGTGCCCCTTCCACGGCTCCCGGTTCATGTCCGGCTAGTTTTTCTGTAACTTTCTCGCCTGCTTCATCAGGTTCAGCAGGGGCTTGCACCAGCGGTACGGTTACAGACACAGCTGTAGCTTTCGCCGGTTGCTAATGAGCATTCTTTTCGAACGTAAAAACGCTCTCCTTCCGGAGAGCGTTTTTTGTTTTCAAAATTATCCTAAATTGCGAAAAATACTGTGGATTACGAAATGGTGTTGAGGCGAGGTTTGAGTGGCGCCTTCGGAAGCGCGGCCGGCGCTGGAGAGAGAAGATTTTTAGCAAAAAATCTTCGTGCGCCGCGAAGACCTCGCCGAGAAAGACATTTCGTAATTCACAGTTTTGTCTCACCTCTTCGCAATAATGCTCTTTTTATAAGTGTCCAGATGTTCCAGCGCTATGCCCGTTCCCTTTACTACGCAGTAAAGAGGGTCCTTTGCTAAAGCCGCTTTCACTCCCGTACGCCTATAAACAAGCTCCGGTAAATTACGAAGCTGTGAAGAGCCCCCTGTCATTATTATTCCCCTGTCTATGATATCCGCCGCCAATTCCGGCGGTGTCTCCTGCAACACGTCTTTAATGGCTTTTATCATTTCACGAAGCTCTTTGCCGATAGCTTTGACTATTTCATTTGTCTTTATTTCCGTCGTACGAGGCAATCCGGTGATAAAATCTCGGCCCTTTATGGTCATCGTGAGCTCCTCTTCAAGAGGGACTGCCGAACCGACTTTTATCTTTATGTCTTCGGACATTTTGTCCCCGATACCGAGATTGAATGTCTTTTTGATATAGTCGGCAATGGCGGTATCAATCCTGTTTCCGGCGCATTTCACAGACGTTGAAGAAACGATTCCCCCAAGAGAAATAACGGCTACGTCTGTCGTTCCCCCTCCAATATCCACTATCATATGCCCCATGGCCTCTTGTATGGGTATACCGGCGCCTATGGCTCCCAAAATCGGCTCTTTGACCACATATGCCGCCCTGGCCCCCGCTTTAACGGTCGCTTCAACAACAGCCCGCCTTTCGGTGGATGTTACTCCCGCGGGCACCGATACCAAGACCTCCGGCTTCCAGAAGTTCCACTTGCCGAGCGCCTTGTCTATAAAATATCGGAGCATCGCTTCCGTTACTCTGTAGTCGGCAATAACGCCGTCCTTCATGGGACGATAAGCGATAATACTCTCGGGTGTTTTGCCTATCATGTTTTTGGCTTCAAGGCCGACAGCCAGTATTTTGTTATCCTGCTCGGAAACAGCGACAACGGACGGCTCGTTTAAAACAACCCCTTTGCCGGGGACAAACACCAAAGTGTTCGCGGTACCCAAGTCAATGCCCAGTTTTGTGGAAAAGAAAGACATTTCTAAAATTTCTAACCCCGATCGCAAAGGGCGTCGGATTAGAAATTATGTGAATTTATAAAGACGAATTCCTCCTTATATCCAACCCGATTCCCTTAAGTTTTTCTTCCAATCTCTCGTACCCTCTATCTATCATGTAGCAATTATGTACCGTCGTCTGGCCATCCGCAATCGCTCCGGCTATTACAAGCGCCATTCCCGCCCTTATGTCAATGGCGGAAACTTCACTGCCTGAAAGTTTTGAAGGTCCCTCTATAATGGCTCTGTGGGAATCTTGCAAAGTTATTCTGGCCCCCATTTTCTGAAGTTCCGGCACGTATTCAAGCCGTCTCTCGTAAATCGTCTCTAAAACAGACGACTGTCCTTTTGCCTGCGTAAGAAGAACCGCCATAGGCGCCTGCAAGTCCGTGGCCAGACCGGGATATTCGTGCGTCCGTATAGGCACGGCGGATAAAGGTCTGCCCCCTCGCACGACAATACCGTCCGCGGAAGTTTCAATGTCCGCTCCCACTCTTCTTAAAATTTCAATGACGATTTCCAAATGCTCCGGAATACACTTTGAAATCAAAAGTTTTTTGGCGGCAAGAGCGCCCAAAACGAGAAAACTGCCTGCTTCCAAACGATCCGGCAATGTCTCATATGTGGCTCCTCGCGCATTCAAAAGACCTCCTCCTTCTATGACGATTGTGTGCGTTCCGGCGCCGGTAATTTTTGCCCCGCAGGAATTTAGAAAATCAGACAGCGATTTTATTTCCGGCTCCAAAGCGCAGTTTTTCAAAACTGTTTTTCCCTCGGCCAAAACAGCCGCCATTATAAAACTTTCGGTTACCGTGTGGCTTTGAACTCTGAAAAAAATCTCGGCTCCGCGAAGTTTTCCGCCTTTTGCCTCCACTTTGAAAAGCCCGTTCTCCTCTGAAACCGTAGCTCCCATTTTCATGTACCCTTCTATCCAAAGGTCAATCGGCCTTTCTCCCAAATCGCACCCACCCGGATTTCCAAAGACGACTCTGCCGGTACGCGCGAGAAGTGGCGCCGTAACAACCATTGATGAACGGGTCTTTTCTGCCAATTCTTTCGGTATTTCACTTGATATATCACCGCAAAAAAGTTCCGCCTCGTGTTCCTTTGGAAAAGAAACTGAAACCCCGATCGCCTTCATAATTTCCGAAATGGTAAACAAGTCCTCAATAAGCGGGATATTCGCGAGACGCACCTTGTCTTCAAAAAGAAGCGTCGCCGCCATCACTTTGATAGCGGCGTTTTTCGCTCCGGAAATGGAGATTTCCCCCTCCAGAGACGGCTCGGTGGCGCCGATAATCTTAAAACTTCCGTTGTTTTTATCCATGTAGGCACATTGTACGCTATATCGGAGCTTTTTCAAAAATTGAAATTTTACCAAATTTATGGGATTATATCGTATGAATACACCGCCCCTGCGTCACACGAGGACATTGATAAGAGAATTTTCAATTTTGCAATTTTCAATCAATTTTCAATGAATCAATTTTCAAACAAAGAAACAAGCAAAGCGGGACGAACATTGACTACGAATTTGATGCATTGAAAATTTCGGGATTTGATTGAAAATTGAAAATTGCAAAATTGAAAATTCTCTCCCCCTTTACAAAAGGGAGAATACAATTCAGACCAAACGCGTAGTTCCTAATTAAAATATGTCAAAACAATGAATCTCGTCCACGTTATTCCAATAGCTTCCGGCATAGGAAAAGAAAAGCTCTCTTACTGGAGCTCTTTAAATTTGACGCCTGGAACTCTTGTTGAGGTGCCTATAAGAGGCAAAATGGCGCCGGCCATGGTCTTTGAAACGGAAAGCGTGGCGGAAGCAAAACAGTCCATAAAAGACAGTTCTTTCAAAATGAAAAAAGTGGAGAGAAAAATCAAAGACAACATAATGGACAAAAACTTTTTGGAAACCGCCCAAAAAGCCGCCGAATATTTTGTCGCCACGACCGGCTCTGTTTTGTCCGCGATACTTCCAAAAGTTTTTTTTGAAGAAATTTCCCTCAAAAAAAACGAGAAACCGCTAAGGAAGGAAACTGAAACCTTGAAGTCCGTCGCTTCGGAAAGAGCTCACGAAATATTCGTCTTGCAAAGCGAACGAGAAGAAAGATACGCCCATTACAAAAGTTTAATAAGAGAAGAGTTTGCCAAAGACGCCTCTGTATTTTTATGTCTTCCCACCATAGAAGACGTCAAAGAAGTGGCGGATCATATTCCACGAGGCATAGAAAAATATACTTTCATTTTACATAGCGACTTATCGGCAAAAGAGCTTAAATCAGCATGGAGAGCGTCCTTAGAGGAGCCACATTCTTCCCTTATAATAGGGACCGGCGCTTTTTTGTGCCTGCCTCGCCGAGACATAAGCACCGTGATAGTTGAGAAAGAAAGTTCGCGAAGTTTTAAAATGCAGACAAGGCCGTTTATAGACATTAGAACCTTTGCCGAACTTTTGTGCAAAACCGGAAATAAACGGCTGGTTTTGGGCGATACGATATTGAGAACAGAAACGATAGCCAGATACAGGGACCACGAACTGCCTGAAATAGCCCCTCTCAAATTTCGTTTCCTGACCACTTCAGCACAACAGGTCGTGGACATGAGAAGCTTGCAAAAGGAAAAAAACAAAGAATTTAGAGTCCTAAGCGAAGACCTCGTTGAATTAATCCGAAAAGGCAAGGACGAAAGCGAAAACACTTTCATATTCACTTCCAGACGAGGACATTCTTCCACTACTTCCTGTGGCGACTGCGGCACTCTTGTTACCTGCCTTTCGTGCCAAACGCCTTTAGTGCTTCACAAACAATCAGCGGGAGGAAGAAGTGTTTTCATTTGCCACAAATGCGGAGAAAAAAGAGGAACTGCGGAAAAATGCGGATACTGTGGCTCTTGGAAACTGGTGCCACTCGGAGTTGGCATAGAAAGAGTAGCCGAAGAAATAAATGAACAGATTCCTGAAATAAAAGTTTTTCGGTTTGACAGCGACACGGCTAACACAGTTAAAAAGTCACAGGAGATACTTAAAAACTTCACATCCTCACCCGGAAGCGTGCTTTTGGGCACCGAGAAAGCTTTGCCTTATCTGCGTTCACATTCGCTCGCTAACGCCGCCATAGCTTCTTTTGATTCTCTCTTTTCTCTGCCTGATTTCCGCACCAACGAAAGAGTCCTGCATTTGCTTTTGAGAGTGCGAGAGATTCCAACCAAAAAATTTATTTTGCAGACACGCATGGGAATTCAACCGGTTTTGGAACAGGGTCTTTCCGGTAACCTTCTTGACTTTTATAAAGAGGAGATAAAAGAAAGAGAAGAATTCGGTTATCCTCCTTTTTCCACGCTTATCAAAATATCGCTTTCCGGAAAAAAAGACGCGGTTGTTTCGCAAATAAAAGAAGCGGAAAAACTTTTGAACAAATGGGATGCCGTGTCTTTTCCGGCATGGAATCAGGGCGAAGAAGCCAAAGCATACACAATGCACGCGCTTGTAAAAATACCGAAAAAGAACTGGATTGACGAAGAACTTTCACGGAAACTGCTTTCTCTACCGCCGGCATTTTCCATAAACGTAGACCCCGAAACGCTTTTATGAAAAAACACCCCGTCAGGCGAGGTGTTTTGAGATTTTAACTCTATAGTTGTCAGTCGACTTGCCCAGAATTTTGCCCCGAATTCACAAAGAACCCAGCGAACTTTCTTAGTTCTCCGGCATTTTTAAAGCCGAGCTTCATTTTAATATTCCCCAAGTAGCACTCCACGGTTTTCACCGACAGAGACAAACTCTCCGCGATTTGAGCCGGACTGAGACATTGACTGACAGAAGCCAGAACTTCTGCCTCTCTGGGAGACAATTTTGCAACCAGATTATCTTTAGAGCCCGCTCCAATGCTTTGGAGCAAAAGGGTGTTAACAGTTTTACTCACAAAACTATTGCCGGCAAGAACGGCTCCTATTCCCTCAAAGAGCGTTTCCTTGGAAACGCTCTTGTGGAGATAACCTTTGGCGCCCCACTCTAAACATCGCAAAGCGAAGATTCTCTCCGGCGCGGAAGACAGGACAAGGGAAGGAAGTTTTGGAAATTCCGCCTTTAGCGTACCGAGTAATGCCGCCATTCCTATACCCCCTTTTTCCCCAAACATGAACATGAACTCGGTGATCAAAAGTTTCGGACTTGACTCCCTAACCGCGTGAATTATTTCAGATGAATTTGTCAGCACTACCGTCTCGTACCCAAACTCGTCCTCCACCAATTTTGCCAGACATAGAGCGGTAATTAAAAAAGGTTCGGCAACTATAATTTTCTGCTTTGCTCGTCCGTTTTTATTCACATTCACGCGATGGCCGTTTTGCTGTTCATTTCTTTGTACAATTTTTCTATCTTTCATCATAATGTTCTCCTAAAAAAACACTACCCTAAAAAACAGTTGAAGTCAATAATCAAGGAACTTTTAAACGTCTGAATTTTGAGGTATAATTACTTTATGGCCGTTAAAATCGTGGACAGAGATAATCCGGTATTAAGGCAAGTGGCGAAAGAAATACCCGTTTCGGATATAACAAAACCGCGCATCAAGGAAACGATAAAAAAGATGAAAGAAGTTTTGGATGCCGAGGAGGACGGGGTGGGACTTGCCGCTCCGCAAATAGGGGTATCGCTTCGCATTTTTATAATTTCTGAAAAGGCCTTTGACCTGTCCGAAGATATACATCAAAGAAGAGAAGAACTGCGAAAATCCAAAACAGTAAAAACCGGAAACTTGGTTTTCATAAATCCGCGTATTGTCAAAATTTCCAAAGAAACCCATTTTATGGAAGAGGGATGTCTTTCCGTACGTTGGGCATACGGCAGAATAAAACGCTCAAAAAAAACCACAGTAGAAGCATACGACGAAGACGGCAAAAAATTTACGCGAGGAGCGTCCGGACTTGTGGCTGAAATATTTCAGCACGAAATGGACCATTTGGAAGGAAAACTTTTCATTGACAGCGCCACGGACATTAGAGAAATGCCTCCTGAAAGAAATTTAAAAACATATTGACGTTTATGCCATATCCAATCCTTAGCCCGAAAACCTCCTGTTTCTCCTTATAAAACATAACGAATATTTATTGCGAATATGATTTCCTTTGTTTTTTTCGGTACCGACAACTTTTCCACAACCGCGCTTGAAGAGCTGAAAACAGCGGGCCTTCTGCCCGTAATTATAGTTACAGCGCCAGATAGGCCCAAAGGCAGACATCTGAAACTTTCACCGCCACCGGTGAAAGTTTGGGCCGAGAAGAACGGCATTTCATACATCCAACCGAACAAGATGGACGCCTCTTTGGAAAATCATTTGTCATCTTCCGGCTGTCAATTGTTTATTGTGGCTTCGTTCGGGAAAATTTTAAGAGAAAAACTTTTAGAAATCCCGAAATACGGCGCCTTAAACATTCACCCCTCTCTTTTGCCAAAATACAGAGGTCCCTCACCGGTTTCCGGCGCTATTTTGAATGATGATAAAAATACCGGAGTGACGATCATGCTCATGGAACAGGGGGTTGATACCGGACCGATTTTAGCGGAAAAAAAGCACACCGTCAAAGAGTGGCCGGCGGCGCCTGAATTGGAAGCGGAACTGGCTAAAGAAGGAGCGAAACTGCTTGTTGAAATTTTGCCAGATTATTTAAACGGCCATTTGAAACCGTCTCCTCAAGATGACTTGAGAGCCACTTACACAAAGAAACTTGAAAAAGAAAACGCGGAAATTGACTTAAACGCCGACTCACGCAAAAATTTCCTTAAAATTCAAGCACACGCAGGTTCCGCGCCCGCGTTCTTTTTTGTAATGAAAAGCGACAAAAGAATAAGAGTTAAAATCACTTCGGCCAAGTGGCTGGATAACACTTTGAAAATCCTTCGTGTCGTACCGGAAGGAAAAAAAGAAACCAACTTTCAGGACTTTATGACAAATTTAAACCGGAGCATCTGACGGCAGGGGCTTGTCGTTTTTCGTAATTCACAATAATTCAAGAATTCAAAGTATTTTAATGCAAAGTCACTTTTTCAATGACAACCGGCTCTATCGGGGCTTCTCTTACATCTCGGCCAACTTTACTTATCGCGTCCACCACTTCCATGCCATTGGTTACCCTTGCAAAACCGGTATGCTTGCCGTTTAACCACGGCGTCTCGGAGGCGGTTATTATGAAAAATTGGCTTCCGTTTGTGTTGGGGCCGGAGTTGGCCATTGCCATAATTCCACGCGTAAGTCGCACGGACTCTATTCCAGGAACCGAAGAGTACCCTCCCCGAAGAAGTGCCTGATCGTTAACCGGAATGCCAAGCGACTGCCAGTTTATTTCGTCGTTGAATTTATATCCGGGGTCGCCTGTTCCCCATCTGTCTTTTTTACTTTCGTCTTTGGTTAACGGGTCTCCTCCCTGTATCATAAATCCAGGGTCAACGCGGTGAAATTTAACGCCATCATAGAATCCCGACTCAGCCAGTTTTATGAAATTTGAAACCGTCTTGGGCGCGTTTCTTGACAGAAACTCAATGGTAATGTCTCCTTTGTTGGTTTTTAAAGTGGCTCCGGAATAAAGTTTGGACGCGCGTATTCCTCCGGTCGGAAGGTGGCTGTCATTTTTTTCCGAAGTTCTGAAAAAATACGAAGCGCCCCAAATAACAGCCAGCGCGGCGACAAGTATTAGGACGAGAATTATTGCGTTTTTATTCATTTCTTTATTTGCTTTGGCCGTTTTTATCACTTTCTTTTCCATGGCTTCCACCTTCTGCCATACAGTCCCTTTACAAGAGCTTTCAGTCGCTGACCACCGCGACGCAAGAGTGAAATATTTTTGGATTTGTTGCGACTAAGTTCGTTTAGTATCTCCTCTTTGCTTTCGTCTATAGCCGATTTCAAGTCGTCTTTTTCCACTCGTGACCGGAATTTATTGTGAGCGAAATTTACATTTATCTCCGAAAAAAATATATCGCCTTTTTGGTGACGGTTGGTCGTTTTCCCAAGCTCCGCGTCTATTATCAAAGTCGGATCGCCGAAATCCAAAACCTTTGAGAGAGCGGACAGTCGTTTGAAAAAATATCCTCTGTCCTCGGAAGAAAGATTGATATTTGTAATCTTTAAATTTACTTTAGGTTCCATGCTCATATTTTACCACAATACGCCAAAGACGGAAGCGTCTGAAATAACAGTAAAACTCTTTTTTCATTTTAGCAATTCAAAGACCTTTTGTCTGCCACCATGGCCTGATACCAAAGCCAACCCTGACACACCCACCCCCAAAAAACCGCCAAGGGCTTTGGCTACTGCTCTATTGGCTTTTCCTCCTTCCGGCGGCTCTTTGACCCACACGGTAAAGTGGCTATCGTCTGTTTTCTCAACTTTTTCGTTTTTGGATTTCGGTTTGGCTGATACAAATATTCTCATTCCATAATAATAACAGATACGGTAGAACAAATTCAAATGCCCGACTTTCCACTTTCCACTTACGGCAACGGACAACCGCTTTCTTTCGCCAGTTTTTCAAGACCTTGCTCTCCCAAGAGCTTCCTGCCGTCCGGCAAAATCCAAGTCGGATAACCCTCTATTTCCTTGTCCAGACAAACTTGCGGATTATCGGGACACTCCACATAGGGAACCGCGTCAAATGAATCGCCGAATCTTTTTTTCTCGTTTTGGCAATGCGCGCACCACGCTGCCCCATACATGGTTACCTCCTTTTCCGCCAGACATTGGGCAAAAGGAAGCAGGTCTTCTATCGCCTCTCTACCGGTAGTGCCGGAACCAAAGTAAAATGTTACTCCTACGAAAGCGACAGCGCATGCCAAAACAAAGTATTTGTTGTTCATGATAATTTATTTTTTGGTTGTTTTTCATCACAGCAGTCAACGAGCTTGCTCACGATATCTTGGTAAGTCCACGGTTTTTCTTCTGCCGCCGCTTTTTTGAATCCGGCAGTGTCAATGAGCTTGAGCCGAAGCGCCCAAAACATGGAATACGTGTTGTGGGCTCGCTCAAACATTTCTTCCGCTTCCGCGCGTTTGCCGTCCGAGTAAAGCTTTGTGCCGACTTCAATAATACGCATAGTGGTCGCGAGCAGATGCTTGGATATGCACCATGTCTCTCCTTCGTTTTTATCCATCATTTTGGCCAGAAGTTCCGTCCTGATTTTCCGCACCTCGTCTAAAAAATCAAAATATTCTGTTTTTTTGGTCTTCACGCCGGTAAAGAAAAAATGTTCTTCCAAACTTATGAGGTTCATAACGGCAATGCTCAAGTCCTCTTCCGTTGAAAGGTCAACCGCGCCTTCGGCTTTCATCTTTTGAATTTTACGAGTAATTTCTTGAAATTTTTCTTTTGTAAACATAATTTTTTGTTAAAGAATAAAGATAATCAAACCCAGAATAATCATGGCAATCCCTCCCAAGAACTTCATATTGCCCGTTTCAGATTTTTTCCACTTTTCCACTTTTTGGGCAAGGGTCTTGTCCGAGGCAATGAGCAGGATAACGACAAGGGGCAGGACGAAAATTAAATTGTATAACAAAAGATACCCAATTCCTGTCAAATATGTCCCTTGGTCATGAAGCAGTCCCAGAACCATAAGATAAGGCCCGCCCGTGCATGGGAACTCAAACAGTCCGACCAAAGCTCCCAAAAGAAAAGCCGTGGGTAAAGAGGCGCGATTTACAAGTTCGGCAACTTTACCGTGGATGAAACGCGGAATTCGGAATTTTAACGGAAAGGCCGGATAATACTCGTTTATGAGATTCACCACTCCAAGAGCAATGAGAATAACTGCCCCCACTTTAGCCATAAAATGCGGAGTGTTGAAAAAGTAAAGAGCTTGCAAAATGCCCAGTCCGATAAGAACGTAAACAGTGAAAAGGCCGGCAATGTAAGTAGCCCCGATTTTCATTATTCCCGCCCTGCCTTTGCCGATTGAGAACAGAAAGGCGATGGTTAAAACCAAAATACCGAAAGCGCACGGGTTTACGCTGTCAATAAGAGCGGCAACGCCGACAACCGGCAAAAGCCAATTTCCTTGACTGCTTAAATTCCCCACCAAACTCGCGCCGAGGTTTCCAAACCGCAACAACATGACGGCGCCCAAAATCAAAACCGCCAAACCGACGAGAATCCAATTTTTTTTAATAATCATTTTTTAAGTTAATAGTTACAACTGACGGAAGTTGATTGATAAGGAAAAACCCCTTTGAGGGTTTTTGCGCGAAAAAGAAGCAGACAAAAAGTGCTTGCAGATTCGCGCTTCAGAGAGAAGAGGGGCTGTTCTCAAGAAGAGATAGCCAGTAAGTAAACTTGTCTCTGTATTCTGATTTTATGAACGGCTCTTGAAAGCGTTTTCTGACAAAGATAAAAACCGCCAAAAGCTTGCCTGAAGTGTTTTTTAAAAAACGATCCACCGCAAAAGCCAATAAAAGGAAAATCGCCAAAACCAAAACACCGGCTGTAAAAACAGCCGTTGAAAATATCTTTGAAGCGCCGAAGTGAAAATTTAGAAATTCCGAAACGTTACCCTGTGGGCATTTTTCCCCTTTTAGCAAAGCGTTAATACAACCCACGTTTTGCCAGCCCCTCTCCCCGACATTATAAACACCGAAGACCGATACGCCGGCGAAAAACAAAATAAGTATTGTTACGAAAAATCTTTTCATTTGATTGTTCTGTGCTTTTAATTACGAAACTCAAAATCTTTTAGCGCAAATCCCCAAAGCAGCTAATCAAAAATCACCAAAAGAAATCTGTCTATTTCGCGTTGCTCAAGTTCGTAAAAGTTTTTATTTTCCCTTTTTAATCTATGAGCCAAATCAACGCCCACAAACCTCCAGTGCCATGGCTCAAATTTGTAATATGAATTATTTTCCGGATAAGAAAGCGCGAAACCGTATTTGTAGGCATTTTGCTTTAGCCACTCATATTCAGACGAATTTTCAAAGCCGGAAAAACTGGCCCCCATTTGAAGGTTAGTGAAATCAACAGCCGTACCGAGCTGATGTTCGGAATACCCTTGGTCGGCGCTAAACTGATTGGCTGTCCCCGCCCCATAAACCACTTTGTAAAATGATTTCAAAGATGACTGGGTATCAAAAGAGCGAAAGGCGGAGATAACCGAAAGATTCAAACCGTCTTGCTTGGCCGAGTTCAAAAGCCCTTCCAAATACGGCCAAACCTTGACATGGATTTGCATCTGCTTCTCGTCAAACGCAAACTCCGGCGGGATTGCGTAAAGCCCTTCCGGCTCGTAATGTTCGTTCAGAAAATATACTTTTGAATACTTATGAAGAAGCTCGGGGTCAAGATTGCTTAACTTGTCCAAAGAACCGACAGTGCCGGCTATTCTGTCTATTTGTTCTTTAAACATGCCTGTCTGCGTTTGTTCGGCTCGCAAAAGATTTGCCAAAATGGAATTGTCCTGACGGGTGGCCGTGATTTCTCCTTCAAGTTCAATAACTTGCGTCATGAGCTTTTCAGTGGAGGAAGCGAACTCTTGCCTTTCATTTTCTGATTTTTCGGCCAGCTCTTTTGCCAATCCCACCCTCTTATGCTCTCCCCAAAATAGCGAGGCCGAAGCAAAAACCAAGGCACACAGAAAAAGCGAGATATTTTGCACCGTAAACATTTTACGGAAAACGCCTTTCATTTCCGCTATTATAGCATAAATTCCGATTTCTGCCGCATTTCGCAATTCAAGGTAAGTGTATCTGCCCGTCTTTTACTCACCCATCACGACATACACAATTAAAGGCGGTCGTCCATAATTGTGTATGTGAGAAAATTAAGAGATTAAGAGATTAAGAAGTTAGGAGATTAAGAAACTTTGAGTTTCGTAACTCAAAGTTTATGATAGTATATCCGCAGATATGAAAAACTTTTTCGCTGAGTTTAGGTATTTTTTCATAGCCAATTTGCGCGCGAGCTATTTCGGCGCGTTTCTGCTTTTCGTATTTCTTTTGACTGAAATTGTTGCCGTGCCGTTTGTGAGCCGATACGATTTCATCTTCCTTATGGCAATCGGCTTTCAGATGTGCGCCCTTGCGTTTCGTTTTGAACGGCTGAAAGAATTTTCCGTCATAATCATTTTCCACCTACTGGCGACCGGAATGGAATTGTTTAAAACGCATCCATCCGTCGGTTCATGGTTTTACCCGGCCGTAGGAAGCGCGGTTTTCGCCATTAAAACCGTGCCATTGTTTTCCGGTTTTCTATATTCGGCAGTCGGTAGCTATATTTCACGGGCTTTCATTTTTTTGAAGCTTTCATACGAGAATTTCCCTCCGTATTACCACTTATGGATTCTTGCTTCGCTTATATATTTAAACTTTTTCACTCATCATTTTTTTTACGACATAAGATACTTTTTGCTTACGTATGCATTCGTCCTCTTTTTTAAAACAGAAGTCCATTTCCAAGTTTACCAAAAGACGCGCCGTATGCCTTTTCTCTTGACCGTATTTCTGACCTCCCTGTTTGTATGGATTGCCGAAAATATCGGCACCTTTACCCGCGTTTGGCTATACCCGAATCAAACTGAATATTGGCATATTGTCACATTTCACAAAATCGGCTCGTGGTCTCTGCTCCTTATTTTAAGTTTCGCTCTCGTTTCAATTATCTACAGAAGCAAACTAAACTACCCTGCCACCTCAAGGCGGTAGGGTAGTTTAGTATTTTGTATATTTACACACTTACGAACGTAAGAGCCACTCC
This sequence comes from bacterium, assembly GCA_030699905.1. Taxonomy (NCBI): domain Bacteria; species bacterium. The sequence goes on along the minus strand of JAUYKQ010000027.1, from coordinate 8,384 downwards.
CCTTTTGTCTACTCTGCCTGTTCTCCCGATTCTGTGGACATAATCTTCAAAAGTATTGGGTAAGTCGTAGTTTATAACGTGAGAAACGTCATCTACATGGATACCGCGCGCGGCAACATCGGTCGCGACGAGCACTCGGCTGTCGCCGTTTTTAAAGGACTTCAAAGACCGCTGTCTCTGACTATGATTTTTGTTTCCGTGGATTGACTCCGCCTTTATACCGCTTGCCAAAAGCTGTTTTGCCAATTTCTCAACACCATGCTTCATAGCTCCGAAAATGAGGACGCGAGTAAAGTCGGGCTTACCGAGAAGCGAGGTCAAAATCTCAAATTTCTCGCCTTCTTTGCAACGCACGACATCTTGTTTGATACTGCCGGTTACGTCCCTCTTTTTTACCGACACAAGAACCGGTTCGCGGAGAAACTCTTTGACGATTTGTTTTGTAGCGTCTGACATGGTCGCCGAGAAAAGCAAAGTTTCCCGCTCTTTAGGGGCGCTACTCAATATTTTTCTCATATCATTGATAAATCCCATGTCTAACATTCTGTCAGCTTCGTCAAGCACAACCGCGCTAACATACTGGGGTTTGAAATCCCCTCGTTTTATAAGGTCAAGAACGCGTCCCGGCGTCCCCACGACAAAATGACTTTTTCTTCGCAATGCCTGAATCTGGGGACGAATATTTGTGCCTCCGACGCAGATGACGGAATAAATACCGCTTCCGCTTGAAAGTTTTTGCAGTTCATCGCGAACCTGAATGGCAAGTTCGCGTGTAGGGGTAAGGATGAGGGTCTGTCTGCCGTACGCCTTTAGGGTTTTTTCAATGAGCGGAATAAGAAACGCGGCGGTCTTCCCCGTTCCGGTTTCAGCAAGCCCGATAACATCGCGACCTTCAAGAATATGTGGAATAATCTGGTCCTGAATTGGAGACGGCCACTTCATGCCGAGCGCGCTGATAGCGTCTACAAGTTTTGCGGAAAGGCCAAAAGTTGAAAAAAGGTGTTTGGGTTCGTACACTTCCGCCGTAAAATCGGCAGGATTGGTATTTATAAATTGAGAAGGATTGAATGTCGGCATTTTGCGAAAACGGCCTCTGCTACGCTCATTACTTGAAAATCCTCGACCGGAAGGTTGAGAATGATTGCGCTCTCGGTAACCAGTACCGGAACGTGAAAAAGAAGGTCTGCGACGGCCAAAACCGCCGCTTTTACCAAGTCGGTTAGTTTGTGTTTGCATCTATATCGTACTTTGGGACTCCGGCCGAATATATTTCTTCCGGAGTCCCTTTATATTATTTATTGAAACAAGCAATGCTGTTTCAGGGCTGTGCAGGTAATAAAATCAGAATGTTGTAAACGAGTGCGTTTATTCTTCTGTGGCCTCCGAGCCCCACACGAGTATCAAAAGCTTGAGTCAAGGATAACATTTGAGAAGTTTTATGTCAAGGACTACTGACTAAAGAATCATTTCTAAGCTCCGCGGGTAGGATTCGAACCTACGACCAATCGCTTAACAGGCGATCGCTCTACCGCTGAGCTACCGCGGAGCTCAAAAATGATTCAGGGTATTTTAAATTGAACTCTAAAAATATAGCAAAAAAAGATGATTCTGCCAACGGCTGATGCCAACAACGCAAAATTTTTTGGCACTCCATCTATGTTTAACAGCCGGTGCTTCCGGCGCTTGTGGATAAGTTTAAGTTTTTTTGTTTTATAAATGTTAATATTGTAAGATATGGCAACAGATTCGCAAGTCCGTAAATATATTATTGAAGCGCGCGATTATGGAATGAGTGACAGCCAAATCAGAGACGAGCTCAAAAAACAGGCGTGGAGCGATTCGGATATAAACGAGGCCTTTCAGGATACGTCGCATACGTCCCCCATGCCTCCTCCGGAAATAAAAGCGCGGGAAAGCAGTTACAAATCTTTAAACGACTATCCGAACGGATCATATCAAAACTCCTATCACGGCTCAAAAGAAAAAGTCAAACCCGCCCTAAACCCGTGGCTGCCCCCTACCCAAGAAACTTCCGCATTCCAAAATGCCGATTCTGAAATTTCGCCAAAAAGTGAAGTTCTTTCATCTTCTGCTCCCGCCTCGCCAAGAAAACACGGGGTTATGATGAGCATTATCATAGCCGCGATAGTGATGCTCACGGGAGGAGCGGCTTACGCCTATGTAAACAATCTGTGGTTTTTTGGCGGAGCGCCATACAAAAACAGCTCGGAAATACTGACTAAAGGCATAGCCAAATTTGCCGATATGGATACAGCCCGCTATGAGCTGGCCGTTTCTTTTTATTCAATGGATAGAGAACCAAATGCTCGTCCCTTCACTTACGATGACTCGGAAGTTGAAGCGAGACGACCGATGTTTGAAAGAGACAGGCAGAGAATGGATGTTTTGGAGGCCTTGAATAACCTGCGCTTTTATCCCGGCGACAACAAAAACAGATATCCTAAAACATTGGATGAATACTTTAACGACTCGCAAACATTAAGCTACAATAAAAATAATAAAGATGTTTTTTTCGAAAACAAGAACCTTATTGACGATTCTTTCGTATATATAGTGGACAGCGACAGGCAGGGGTACACACTTTCCGTTGAATTTGAAACGGACGAAGCCATTTGGGAAATTGAGAAACGCCTTCCCTACAGCATAAGCGCAAACACAGGACCCAAGTCCGCTCAAATTTCCGGGAAAACCCTAACTTTTGACGAGAATCAACCGTATTTCTATTTCTATCAGTTTACCGGCTCTCCCCCGGCACCCCCTGTTGTGGACTTTCTTCAGTCAAGAGACCGTCTGTTTTTGTCCATGCCAAGCGAACTTTCTTTAGAGGGAGCTCTTTCCGGCGCCGTCAATTTTGAAAAACAGGCGGAAAATCAGTCGGACATAAAACCAAACACTGAATTCAACGTGGGTGTTGACGCCGGATTCGGTGACTCTTCTTACATGATTGATTTTGACCTTCGGTTAGTTGACGAAATTTTATACGTTCGCATAAATAAATTCCCAAGTTTACCCTTTATCTCCGCCTATTTTGACCCGGGTCTCATAAAAGGCAAATGGGTTAAAATTTCAAAAGACGACGTTGAAAATACTTTTCTTCCATTATCCGACTTTGGAGCGTATGAACAAGGAGAAGAGGAAGAAGCATCTCCCGATAACATGGCGATTGCTTTCACCGAGGTCATGAAAATAGTAAATGACGAAGGACTTTTCTTTGTCAAAGGAAATGCCAAAAAAGAAAAAGTTGGTGGCAAGACGGCTTACAAATACGTTTTGGGAATGGATAGGGAAAAAATACTACCCGTCTACACTCGCGTAGTAAAAGAGATTTCACCAAAACTTTACGGCCAAGAAGGGGCGGAGGCAGATTGGGAACCTGACCCCAAAGTTACGGCGATTCTGGAGAGCGAATTGTTTGAATCATTTTTCAACCACATGCAGGAAAACAACGAATTTGCCATCTGGTTTACCAAGGACGGATTCCCCGCGCAAGTCAGATACCAGACACGAATGATTCCGATTTCCGATTCGGCCCGCCTTAAAAACAAACAATATTTTTTGGACTCCCGCTACTCTTTTTTTGACATAAATCAACCTCTTGACATAAAAGCCCCTCAAGAATTTATCAATATAAAAGAGCTGGAGGAACTCTTTGCCAACCCTCTATATTAGCGAGTATTGGAGCGGTTGTGTCCATTACAAACTATCGTATAATAACTTTGAGTTACGAAACTCGCTTCCGATGGATTTCTTTTCAATTTCGGGCGAGGCGAAGCAAAAATTATGAGGCATATACAGAGTATCTGTTGAATAATTTTTGCAAAGCCGTAGCCGAAATTGAAAAGAAAGACGCGGATTTGGAGTTTCGTAATTCAAAGAATATAAACATGTTTAAATTCATCCACAAAAGACATATGCATGACAGCAGGAAAGATGCCAAGATTGTCATTTACTACAACGCGTCGGATATCTTTCTCGGCCTCACTCTTTTGATTTTAGTGGTCTTTTTCATAAACGATTATCTTTCTCATAGGGTATGGTCAGATTATGATAATGGTCAAATCATAGAGGCAGACATAGGTGCTGAATTTTTATATGAATAATAAAAAAGGGTTTACCCCCCACACCTGTTTTTTCCAAAACAGGTGTGAACTTGCGAAGCAAGCGAGGATTCACTCTGATAGAACTTTTAGTGGTGATAGCCATCATAGGCCTGCTGTCGTCAGTGGTTTTTTCGAGTTTAGACGGCGCGCGAAAGAGGGCGAGGGATACGAGGAGGATAACTGAAATTCGAGAAATTCAAAAAGCGTTGGAATTGTATTATGACGACCGCGGATATTATCCTTATACCTCCTGGGTCAGCAGTCACCAAACCACATGGGAGACGGGCGTCCTCGGCACGGCACTGGAGCCGTATCTTCCAATGATGCCTGTGGATCCGGTTAACAGCAATAGCATATCTCCCGGCCATGCGTACAACGGTAATTACACCTATTCGTATTATTCAGGTGGCTATCGCGCTCCGGGACAGACAAATCAACAGTGGTATATGATATTGTATCGTTTAGAAGATACATCTAACCCCATACAAAACACTGATGGTGTAATTGCGTGCAACGGTCAACCATTTCACTACGGTAACGGTACGAACGGCATCATGACATTCGGCGGCAGTTGTCCGTAGGGATATAATGGGAATGAATAATAAACAGTAGGATAATGGACGATATTTTATATTTAAGGTCAGGCGTCTTTTTGTGATTTACCTATTCCCCGGCTTCCCTTGTTAGTGGTGGACGAATACAAAAAGTTGACAAAAAAATTGTAAAAGTGTATCATCTTGCAAGTTTTAGCTGGGAGCATCTGATTGTCGCTCCTCAACCTTTCCCCTATTGTCTGGAGGGAAATGTCCGCGAGGAAAAGGCCGACTTCGTCACAAGCCGAAGTGACTACGTCGCGCCGAAGGCCGACTTCGCCCGGCCTAAACCGCGCTCCGTTGAGTTGAGCCACGGATGCTCCCAGCGTTTGTTCTACAGTCCACTGCCACCAACTGGTACGGTTCGGGCGCTCTTGTGGACTGTACGCCATCTCGGGATGGCGTACGGCTCTGCTTTTACAAAGCAGAGCCGCTTTTTTATTTGACAAACGCAACCCAGTTGCATATTATATAGTAGTCCGTTGCCAGAGAAACTTTTGACACGCGCTATGCCTTAGGTTTTTTTCAAACGGATACATTATTAAATTGCTACTATACCTTGAATTACGAAATGGTGTTGAGGCGAGGTTTGAGAGGCGCCTTCGGAGGCGCGGCTCTAGCCGGAGAGAGGAGATTTTTAGTAAAAAATCTCCGTGCGCCACGAAGACCTCGCCGAAAAAGACATTTCGTAATGCACAGTACCATAACAGCAAATATGACATTTTCGGAAAACATACTACGCTCGCTTAAAGAGCGTGGACATAAGGTTACCAAAAACAGGTCGTTTATAGTCGGTTTTTTGGCTGAAAACAGGAAGCCCTTTTCGGCTGGCGCTATTTTGAGTGAGGCGGCAAAAACCGTGCGAAAATTCAACAAAACAACGATTTACCGAGAATTGGATTTTTTAAAGAAAGAAGAAGTGATTTCAGAAATTGAATTCGGAGACGGAAAGAAAAGATACGAAATAGCGGGACTTCCCCACCACCATCACGCGGTGTGCACCGTGTGCGAAAAAGTGGAAGACGTTATTTTGGACGAAGATTTGGAAAAAGTGGAAAGAAAGATTTTACGGGACAAAAAATTCAAAGTCAAAAACCATTTGCTTGAATTTTTTGGCTTGTGTAAAAATTGCGCTTATCTTGGCTATTAGATTTCGTATTGTTCGGCCTTTGTCAATTTATTAATTTATTAACATCATAAAATGCTTCAACTTACTCTCTATGCTCTTATTGCAGGACTTTTCTCTCTTGTCGGAGGGCTTCTTCTTATATGGAAATCAAACTACGCGGCCAAAGTCATAACTCCTCTTTTGTCTTTTTCGGCGGGAGCTTTTATCGGAGTTGCTTTTCTGGACATTTTACCGGAAGCCGTCGAAATGGTGGAAGAACCGCATGCGATATTTTTGGCTTTTCTCGTGGGATTTACCGCGTTTTTCATCATTGAAAGAGTACTTATGAGATACTTTCACTACCACACCGAAGGAGAAGCGGGCGAACACGGCGAACACACCGAGTCGTTGCCTCTCCTTATAATCACAGGGGACTCTTTGCATAATTTTCTTGACGGTATTGTTATCGCTCTCGCCTATGTCGCAAATCCGGCTCTTGGCCTCACTACTGCTATCGCCATTGCCGCCCACGAAATTCCGCAAGAAATCGGCGACTTCTCAATACTTTTAGACCAAGGGTGGAAGAAACTGAATATAATAATGGTGAACATCTTGTCTTCACTTTTGACTGTGGTCGGGGTGTTTATCGGATTCTACGCAGCCGGATTTTTTGAAAACCGTTTGGCTTTTCTATTGGCAGCGGCTTCAGGAATTTTCACCTATATTGCCGCATCCGACATCATTCCGGAAATACATCACAGAGCCGGACACAAAGAGCTTTACCGCGTGGTTTTTGCTTTTATCTTGGGACTTATAGTTATCGGCTACTTGGTGAGCGTATCACATTAATGGATAGGATTTAGGATTTAGGATTTAGGATTTAGGATTTAGGATTTAGGATTTAGGATTTAGGAAAAAGAGAATTTTCAATTTTGCAATTTTCAATCAATTTTCAATGAATCAATTTTTAAACAAGAAAGCAAGGAGGGGCGAACACTGCTTACGAATTTGATGCATTGAAAATTTCGGGATTTGATTGAAAATTGAAAATTCCCTAACCCTTTACGAAAGGGAGAAAAAAGCCCTCCCCGCCCAAGAGGCGGTACTCCTTTTTTCCTAAATGCAACAAAAAACCCCGAGTGCAAAACTCCGGGGTTGTGTAAATGTAAAACTTTTTGTTTTTACCGTTACCGCTTTAACCGAGTGTTAATCTCTCTGGCGATTACGATAAACGCGTCGGCTTTGAGATACGGGTCTGTGATGTTTACGGCTGCCATAAATGACCCTGCGAGACGCCGGTTTTTCCTGGCCGCTTTGGCAATAAAATTTTCAATTTGATCTCGGTAACGGGGATCAAACCTGTGGCTGTTCAAGATTTTACGCGTGCGAAGTATGTCGCCTCCCACTACATGCGCCATGGCGACACGAGTCAACCTAATCTGTAGAATAACAGGGTCCCCCCACTCCGCCTCCCAACATCGCGCATATTCTTGCTCGAGGCGCTGTTTATTCGAGATTAAATCAGTGATTTTCGTCCATTCAACACGACTGACTGCTTCGTTGCTTTGAAGAAGGTATGATGTGAATTTATGGAAAAACAAGTCATCCCACTCATTTGTCGCAGATGGAGAATACCGAAGCATCTCCTCCGCGTACGTAATTGCTCTGTCGGCCTCGGCAAAATGCGAGCTACTAATGGTCAACATACCTTTTTCTTTTTTTGCCATATCAAGGTATTTTGATTGACTTGAAATCAGCGCGAGGTCGCAAAGAATCGTAACTCTCTTCGCAAAGCCGTCTGGGCCACGAAAGGCAAGATTGACGATAACACTGTAATCTTTGTCCGACTTCGTTACCTCCGCAATCCGCAGTCGGATCATGGCCTCTTCATACGGGTGAAGATGTGGCCGAACTATATCTAACGAGCTGCAGGCAAAGTCAACAAGCCAGCTCTCTCCTGCAACAACGCTCAACGAGGTGAGGATTCGGACTTGTCTGTACGTAGCTCCTTCTACGTAATGGTTGTAACCAGAAATGCCTTCCCCTCGGGCTATTTTTTCCTGAACATGTTCAGGGGGTTTGATTCCGCAGGCCAGCTCGAACGCCTTTCCGATGCAGTCATTTCGCATGTTTTGCAACTCACGACGCGACGCGGTCTGGATAAGGTCTTGAATGTCCGCTCGAGTAATCCTCCCCGCCTGCATATGCAACATAAGCTCGTACAACTGTTCAATGGTTGTATGCTTTTCCGCGACTTTACTTTTTTTCACAGTATTCCTCTCAATGTACACCACTCAAGGATGATTGACGGCATCTATTCGACACCCACGAATCAATCGTTTTTACCCCTAAGCAGTCTTTTGTCAAGATACCATACAACTTGCTACTTGTAAATATTTACGTTTTCCTTGCCAAATAACGGTTTTAATGATTAAATGGAAGAGAAACAAGCCCGGATGGGCTTTTCTTTTATTTTATGGAAATTCGCAATATAGCAATTATCGCTCACGTTGACCACGGCAAAACCACTCTTGTGGACGCTCTTATGAAGCAGTCAGGCAA